>NZ_JBEOYB010000039.1:0-75472 GCF_040296845.1 Streptomyces sp. NPDC001985 | reverse complement strand
GAGTTCCCTTCCTGTTGACGCTTGAGCCGCGCCCACTCAGCCCCTCCGGCGATTGAGGAGCGGGGGTTCGGGGGCAGGCCCCCGACCCGGGCCCGCAGAGTGCGGGGCCCCGGGGTACGGGGTCCGTCCTCAAACGCCGGACGGGCTGAGGGTAGCCGGGTCGGCTGGGGTGTCCGGGCGGGGTGGGAGTGCCGGACCGGCTGGGGGTGCCGGGGCCGCTGGGGGTGCCGGGCGGGTGGAGTCGGGTGGGCCGCACGGGGGAGAGGGGGGTCGGGGGTGTCTCAGGGGGGTGGGGGGAGAGTCGGGGTCAGGAGGGTGGTCCAGTGGTGGACCACCCTCGCGCGGCGCGGCGCGTCATCCGTGAGGAGGTTGGCCAGGCCCAGGCCCCTGGCCATGTCCAGAAGCCCCTGGACGGTCTCCCGCACCCCCGGCACCGACTCGTCCACCGCCAGCAACCGCACCGCCATCCGGTGCGTCTCCCTCCCCACCTTCCCCTCCAGCTCCGCCACCCTCGCGTGCAGCTGCGGCTCATTCGCCGCCGCCACCCACAACTGGAGCGCCGCCCGGAACAGCGGCCCGGTGTACAGATCCACCAGAGCCCCCACCACGGCCGCGCGGTCCTCGCAGGACAGCCCGCGCAGCGCCGTCGACCGCTGTTCGGCGACATACTCCACCGCCGCCGTGAACAGGTCCTCCCGGGTCGGGAAGTGGTGCTGTGCCGCCCCCCGCGACACCCCCGCCCGCTCGGCGACCACCGCCACCGTCGACCCCGCCCACCCGACCTCGGCCAGGCAGGCGACGGCGGCCTCCAGCAGCCGCTGTCTGGTGGCGCGGCTGCGGTCCTGCTTGGGGGTGGTGGCTACAGCTCCCATGCGGGTTCCCGTCGTTCGAGGAAGGCCGTCATCCCCTCGCGCGCCTCGGCCGACGCGAACAGCGTCGCCGACCGCTGCACCAGGTCCTCGGCGTCCCGGTCGAAGGTCTCCCGCACCCTAGCCGTGGCCAGCCGCTTGGCGGCGGCCAGCCCGTGCGGGGATGCCTTGCGCAGCCCGGCCAGGATCGGTTCGAGCGCCCGGTCCGCCCCGCCGGCCCCGTCCGCCCCGTCCCCCTCCTCCGCCGCGAGGGTCAGCAGCCCCATCCGTACCGCCTCCGCCGCGCCGAAGGTCTCCCCGGTGAGGTAGTACCGCCCGGCCGCCCGGGGGTCGAGCCGGGGCAGCAGCGGCAGCGAGATCACCGCCGGGGCGACCCCTATCCGTACCTCCGTGAAGGCGAAGTCCGTGCCCGCGCCGGCCACCGCGATGTCGCAGGCCCCCAGCAGGCCGAGCCCGCCCGCGCGCGCCCGGCCCGTCACCCGGGCGACCACCGGCTTGGGGAGTTCGACGATCGCGCGGAGCAGTTCGACGAAGGTGTACGGGCCGGGCGGTGCCTTGAGGTCGGCCCCGGCGCTGAACACCGGGCCAGTGTGGGTCAGCAGCACCGCCCGTACGCCGGGGTCGGCCCCGCACTCCTCCAGGGCCCGCGCCAGCTCCCCCACCAGCCGCGCGGAGAGCGCGTTGCGGCTTCCGGGCGAGTCCAGGGTGAGGGTGGCGATGCCCCGCTCACGGGCGGTGGTGACCAGTGTGCTCACAGGGGGTCCTCCCGGTCTCTCAGCTGTCGCCTGAGCACCTTCCCCGTGGACGCGCGCGGCACCCCGCTGATGAAGGAGACCCTGCGGATCTTCTTGTACGGGGCGACCCGCGCGGCGACGAACTCCATCACCTCCTCGGCGGTGAGCGGGAAGGCGCCCGGCTGCCGCACCACCCAGGCCTTGGGGAGTTCGGTGCCGTCCTCGTCGAGCACCCCGGTCACCGCGGCGTCCGCGATGGACTCGTGGGTGAGCAGCAGCGCCTCCAGCTCGGCGGGCGCGACCTGGTACCCCTTGTACTTGATCAGCTCCTTCACCCGGTCGACGACGAACATCCAGTCGTCCTCGTCGACCCGGCCCACGTCCCCCGTGCGCAGCCAGCCGTCCTCGTCGATCATCTCGGCGGTGGCGTCGGGCCGGCCGAGGTATCCCTTCATCACCTGGGGCCCCCGGACCACGATCTCGCCGTCCTCGCCGGGCCCGACGCTCCTCCCGGAGCCGTCGAGGGCCAGCAGCCGCATCTCGGTCGACGGGACGAGCCGCCCGACGGTGCCGGGCGGCGCGTCCCGTGCCTCCAGCGGTACGAGGTGGCAGGCGGGCGAGAGTTCCGTCATGCCGTACCCCTGGAGGATCGGCGGCAGCCCGAGCCGCTCCGTGCAGGCCGTGGCGAGCGCGGCGTCCAGGGGCGCGGCAGAGCAGATCAGATACTCCAGCGAGGAGAGGTCGTACCGGGACACCAGCGGGTGCTTGGCGAGCGCGACCACGACCGGCGGGGCCACGAACAGCCCGGTCACACGGTGCTTCTCGATCGCCCGCAGAAAGGTGTCGAGTTCGAAGCGGGGCAGGACGACGACGGTGGCGCCCTGCCGGAGCGGGGCGTTCATCAGCGCGGTGAGTCCATAGATGTGGAAGAACGGC
This sequence comes from Streptomyces sp. NPDC001985, assembly GCF_040296845.1. Taxonomy (NCBI): domain Bacteria; kingdom Bacillati; phylum Actinomycetota; class Actinomycetes; order Kitasatosporales; family Streptomycetaceae; genus Streptomyces; species Streptomyces sp. NPDC001985. Next base: position 72,933 of record NZ_JBEOYB010000039.1, on the reverse strand, counting down.
AGAATGGCGAGAATCCGCTCCCCCGCCCGCATCGGCAGCGGCCGGCCGAGCTGTTCCAGATTGGTGGCGATGGAGCGGTGGGTGAGCATGACGCCCTTGGGGACACCGGTGGTGCCCGAGGAGTACGGCAGGGCCGCGATGTCCTCGTCCGGATCGAAGTCGATCAGCGGCTCGGGCGCGGTGGAGCCGAGCATGTCGAGGACGCTGACATGGCCGTCGGCGCGGTCGCAGACGAATATCTCGCCGATCCCCGGGGAGAGTTCGGCGGCCCGGCGGGCGGTCTCCAGCAGCGGTGAGGCGGTGACGATCCAGCGCGCGGAGGCGTCCCTGAGCTGCACGGCCAGCTCCTCCGCCGTGGACAGCGGATGGACGGTGGTCACGGTGGCGCCGGCCCGGGTCGCGCCGTGGAAGACGCTGGGGTAGACCACGGTGTTGGGGCTGTGCAGCGCGAGCACATCCCCCTTGCGCACCCCGGCGGCGGCGAGCGCGGCGGCGATCCGGCGGTGGAATCGGTCCAGCTCCGCGTAGGTGACGGTGGTCCCGCTCGCGCCGTCGATCAGGGCGACGGTGTCGCCGTACCGGGCGGCGTCGCCGAGGACCGCGTCGTGGATGGGTCTGCTCACGGGCGGGACATCGGCGTACCGGCTGCGGAAGATGTGCTCGTGATCGGCCATCGGAGCCTCCTCGCGGTTGGGACGGCCAGAATCGCGGCTGTCAGTACGACTTGGGGAGACCCAGGGACCGATGGGATACGTAGTTCAGGATCATCTCCCGGCTGATCGGCGCGATCCGGGCCACCCGGGAGGCGGCCAGCAGCGGGGCGAGTCCGTACTCCCGGGTGAGGCCGTTTCCGCCGAGGGTGTGCACGGCCCGGTCGACGGCGTCCGCGCAGGCCTCGGCGGCGGCGTACTTCGCCATGTTCGCCGCCTCGCCCGCCGCCGTGTCGTCGCCCGCGTCGTGGAGCAGGGCCGCCCTGCGCGTCATCAGCCGGGCGAGTTCCAGTTCGATGTGGGACCGGGCCAGCGGGTGGGCGATCGCCTGGTGGGCGCCGATCGGGGTCCGCCAGACCTGGCGCTCCTTCGCGTACGCGACGGCCCGGCCGAGCGCGTACCGGCCCATGCCGACGGCGAAGGCGGCGGTCATGACGCGCTCGGGGTTGAGTCCGGCGAAGAGCTGGAGCAGCCCGGCGTCCTCGTCGCCGACGAGCGCGGCGGACGGGAGCCGCACCTCGTCCAGGGTCAGTTCGAACTGCTTCTCCTGGGCCCGGAGTTCCATGTCGATCCGGGTACGGGTGAAGCCGTCGGCGTCCCGGGGGACGATGAAGAGGCAGGGCTTGAGCCGGCCGGCGCGGGCGTCCTCGGCGCGGCCGGCGATCAGCGTCGCGTCGGCGATGTCGACGCCGGAGACAAAGACCTTCCGGCCGGTGAGAATCCAGCCGTCGCCGTCCCGGCGGGCGGTGGTGGTGATGCGGTGGACGTTGGAGCCCGCGTCGGGTTCGGTGATCCCGAACGCCATGGTGCGGGAGCCGTCGGCCAGTCCGGGCAGCCAGGCGGCCCGCTGCTCGGCGGTGCCGAAGCGGGCGATGACGGTGCCGCAGATCGCGGGGGAGACGATCATCATCAGCAGCGGGCAGCCGGCCGCGCCCAGCTCCTCCAGGACGAGGGAGAGCTGGACGAGCCCGCCGCCCCCGCCGCCGTACTCCTCGGGGAGGCTCACCCCGAGCCAGCCCAGCGCCGCGGCCTCCGTCCACAGGGCCGCCCGGTCGTACTCCCGGCCGTGGCGCCGGCCGAGGGCGGCGACGGCCGCGCGCAGGGCCCGGTCCTCGGGGCTCTCCAGCTCGGACGGGGTCATGGGGTGCCCTCCTCGGCGTGGGTGTGCTCGTGGGGGTGGCCGGGCGGGCGGTGCCGCCGCCGTACGTCCTCCTGCTCCTGTGCCGGGTCCGCAGGGGCCGCCCGGTCCGCCCCGGCCTCCCGGTCCGCCCCGGCCTCCGCTGCCGGCCTGTCCTCCGGGTCCGCAGGGGCCGCCCGGTCCGCCCCGGCCTCCGGTGCCGCCCGGGCCGCCGGGGTGTCCTCCCGGATCACGGCCAGCAGGGCTCCCGCCTCCACCCGGCGGCCCGGGACGGCGCGCAGGGCGGTGAGGACGCCGTCCACGGGGGCGTCCACGCGGTGCTCCATCTTCATGGCCTCCAGCCACACCAGCGGCCGGCCCCGGACCACCCGCGCCCCTTCGGTGAGCCCCTCCCCGATCCGTACGACCGTCCCCGGCACGGGCGCGAGCAGCGAGCCGGGCGCGGGCCCGGCGGCGGCCGGGTCCGGGAAGCGGGGCAGGGCCGTCAGAGCGGTGTTCCCCGCGTACACCCGCACCCCCCGCCCCTCGCCCGGAGCGCGGTCCCCGTAGACCGCGATGTCGTACGTCCGCAGCACCCCCTCCACCTCCAGCGCCACCCGGTCCGGGCCGACCGCCACCACCCGTACGCCCTCGGCGGTGAGCCCGGTGCGGGTGTGGCGGTACGCGACCTCGTGCTCGGCGCCGTCCGCCTCCGTGCGGTAGCGCTTGAGCCGGGGACCCGAGGGGAGGTTGCGCCAGCCGCCGAAACGGGAGCGGCCGTGGGCGTCGGCGAGGGCCGCCGCCAGGGGGGCGTACGGGTCGGGGGCTGGCGTGAGCGAGGCGGGCGGGTGGCGGGTCCAGAAGCCGGTGTCCACACGGGCGGCGGTGAACTCGGGGTGCCGCAGGGACGCCACCAGCAGCGGGAGGTTGGTGGCGGGGCCGTGCACCCGGGACCGCTCCAGGGCTCCGGCGAGTCCGCGCACCGCCTGCGCCCGGGTGGGCGCCCAGGCGATGACCTTCGCCAGCAGCGCGTCGTAGTGCACCCCGATCCGGTCGCCGTCCGCGTACCCGGTGTCCAGCCGCACCCCGGGCCCGTGCGGGACGGCCAGCCGGTGCACCACCCCGGCGCGCGGGGCCCAGTCGCGGGCCGGGTCCTCCGCGTAGAGCCGGGCCTGCACCGCGTGGCCCCGGGCGGGCGGCGGCCCGGCGGGCAGCGGCTCGCCCTCGGCGACACGGAACTGCCAGGCCACCAGGTCGAGACCGAACACGGCCTCCGTCACCGGGTGCTCGACCTGGAGCCGGGTGTTCATCTCCAGGAAGCGGGCCCGGCCGGAGGCATCGAGCAGAAACTCCACCGTGCCCGCGCCCGTGTAGCCCACCGCCCGGGCCGCCGCCACCGACGAGCGGCGCAGCTCCGCCGCGGTCCCGGGGTCCAGGCCCGGCGCCGGGCACTCCTCGATCACCTTCTGGTGGCGGCGCTGGAGCGAGCAGTCGCGGGTGCCGAGCGCCCACACCGTGCCGTGGGTGTCGGCGAGGATCTGCACCTCCACATGGCGGGCGTTCTCGATGTACGGCTCGATGAACACCTCGCCGTCGCCGAAGGCCGCCAGCGCCTCCGCGCGGGCCGCCGCGAGCTGCTCCGGCAGCTCCCGGAGGGTGCGGACGATCCGCATGCCCCGGCCGCCGCCGCCCGCCGCCGCCTTCACCAGCACGGGCAGGGCGTCCGCCGTGAGCCGCTCCGGGTCGGGCGGCGCGGGCAGTCCCAGCACCTGCCGGGCCCGGGTCTTCGAGGCCATCGCCGCCACGGCGGCCGGGGGCGGTCCCACCCACACCAGGCCCGCGCCGATGACCTCGCGGGCGAACTCCGCGCTCTCCGAGAGGAATCCGTACCCCGGGTGCACCGCGTCGGCGCCCGCCGCCAGCGCGGCCCGCACGATCGTCCCGCCGCGCAGATAGGTGTCGGCGGGGGCGGTCCCCGGCAGCCGTACGGCCCGGTCGGCCGTGCGGACATGGAGCGCCGACGCGTCCGCGTCCGAGTACACCGCGACCGTGGCGATGCCCAGTTCGCGGCAGGTGCGGAAGATCCGGCAGGCGATCTCCCCCCGGTTCGCCACCAGAACGGATGTGATCATCGTTCCCTCCCCACCGGAGATCCCCGGCCCACCCGGGGACCCCTGCCCGCCCGGAGATCCCCGCCTGCCCGGAGATCCCCGCCCGCCCGTTCACATGCGGAAGACACCGAAGCCACCGCGCGCTCCCTCCACCGGGGCGGTGTGGATCGCGGAGAGACAGAGCCCGAGGACCGTGCGGGTGTCCCTCGGGTCGATCACCCCGTCGTCGTACAGCCGCCCGGAGAGGAACGCGGGCAGCGACTCCGCCTCGATCTGCCGCTCCACCACGGCCCGCAGGGCGGCGTCCGCGTCCTCGTCGTACGGACGTCCCCCGGCCCGTGCCGAGGCGCGGGCCACGATCGACAGCACGCCCGCGAGCTGCTGCGGGCCCATGACGGCGGCTCTGGCGCTGGGCCAGGAGAAGAGGAAGCGGGGGTCGTAGGCGCGCCCGCACATGCCGTAGTGGCCCGCTCCGTAGGAGGCGCCCATCAGCACGGAGAGGTGCGGGACACGGGAGTTGGCGACCGCGTTGATCATCATCGCGCCGTGCTTGATGATGCCGCCCTGCTCGTAGCGGCTGCCGACCATGTAGCCGGTGGTGTTGTGGAGGAAGACCAGCGGGATGTCGCGCTGGTTGGCGAGCTGGACGAAGTGCGCGGCCTTCTGCGACTCGGCGCTGAACAGCACCCCCCGGGCGTTGGCGAGGACGCCGACCGGATAGCCGTGCAGCCCGGCCCAGCAGGTGACCAGGCTCGTCCCGTACAGCGGCTTGAACTCGTCGAACTCCGAGCCGTCCACGACTCTGGCGATGACCTCGCGCGGGTCGAAGGGGGTGCGGAGGTCCTCGGGCACGATCCCGAGCAGCTCCTCGGGGTCGTACAGCGGCGGCTCGGCCGGGGGCGGGTCCGGGTGCGCCTTGCGCCAGTTGAGCCGGGCGATCACCCGGCGGGCCCGCCGCAGCGCGTCCGGCTCGTCGTGCGCGAGATGGTCGGCGAGGCCGGAGGTCCGGGCGTGCATCCCGGCGCCGCCGAGGGACTCCTCGTCGCTCTCCTCGCCGGTGGCCATCCGCACCAGGGGCGGGCCGCCGAGGAAGACCTTCGAACGCTTCTCGATCATGATCGTGTGGTCGGACATGCCGGGGACGTAGGCGCCCCCGGCGGTGGAGTTGCCGAACACCACCGCGACCGTGGGGATTCCGGCGGCGGAGAGCCGGGTGAGGTCGCGGAAGAGCGCCCCGCCGGGAATGAAGGTCTCCTTCTGGGAGGGGAGGTCGGCGCCGCCCGACTCCACCAGGGAGATGGAGGGGAGCCGGTTGGTGTACGCGATCTCCTGGAGGCGCAGGGCCTTCTTCAGGGTCCAGGGGTTGAAGGCGCCGCCGCGCACGGTCGGGTCGTTGGCGGTGATCGCGCACTCGACGCCCGACACCACTCCGATGCCGGTGACCAGCGACGCGCCGACCGGGTGGTCGCTGCCCCAGGCGGCGAGCGGGGACAGCTCCAGGAAGGGGGTGTCCGGGTCGAGCAGCAGCTCGACCCGCTCCCGGGCGAGGAGCCCGCCGCGCGCGCGGTGGCGCGCGGTGTACTTCTCGCCGCCGCCGGCGAGGGCCTTGGCGTGCTCGGCGTCCAGCTCGGCGAGCCGGCGGAGCATGGCGGCCCGGCGGGCGGCCGGGGAGCCGCCGGGGGGTGCGGGGGGTTCGGGGGGTGCGGGGGGTTCGGGGGGCGCGGGGGGCGCGGGGGCTCCGGGAGGGTCGGGGGGCGCGGGGGCTCCGGGAGGGTCGGACGGGGTCACAGCAGTACCTCCGGGATGTCCGCGTACCGGGCCCGCAGCCACTCCCCCAGGGCCTTCCCCTGCGGGTCGAACCGCGCCTGCGCGGCCACCCCCTCGCCGAGGATGCCCCGCACGGTGAAGTTCAGCGCCCGCAGGTTCGGCAGCACATGGCGTACGACGGTCAGCTCCGCCGCCTCCGGGAGCAGGCAGCGGAAGCGCTCCACGGTCAGCTCGTGGGCGAGCCAGCGCCAGGCGTCGGCGGAGCGGGCCCAGACGCCGACATTGGCGTCGCCGCCCTTGTCCCCGCTGCGGGCGCCCGCGATCAGCCCGAGGGGTACGCGCCGGGTGGGTCCGGGCGGGAGGCGCTCGGGGAGCGGGGGCGGACCCGGCGCGGAGGGCTCCTGGAGCGGGCGCGGCGCGGAAGGCTCCGGGGCCGGGGCCGAGGGCGCCGGACGCGGACCCCGCGCGGACGGCTCCGGGGGCGGGCCGTCACCGGCGGCCGGGGCGGGGAGACGTATCCGGCGGCCGTCCGGGAGCACGGCCGTGTGGGGCACGGCCGACGCCTCGACGCAGCGGGCCTCGAAGACCCCGTACGGCGCCCCCCGCCCCGGCGGCGCGGTGAGATGGAAGCCCGGATAGCTGCCGAGGGCCAGCTCGACGGCGGCGCCGCTGATCACCCGGCCCACCTTGGCGGGATCGCTGTCGCGGACCACGAGCCGCAGATAGGCGCTGGCCCGCTCCTCGGTGTCGCCGTCGCGGTGGTCGGTGCGGGCCAGCTCCCACCGCACCTCCGCCGGGCGCCCCCGCCCCTCCCGGGCGAGGGCGGCCTCCAGCTGGTGCCGTAACAGGGCCGCCTTGGCATCGATGTCGAGGCCCGTGAGGACGAAGACGACCTCGTTGCGCCAGCCGCCGACGCGGTTGAGTCCGACCTTGAGCGTGGCGGGCGGCGCCTCGCCGCGCACGCCGGAGATACGGACCCGGTCGGGGCCGTCCTGGTCCAGTCGTACGGTGTCGAGCCGGGCGGTGACGTCCGGTCCGGCGTACCGGGCGCCCCCGGTCTCGTACAGCAGTTGCGCGGTAACGGTGCCGACGTCCACCAGCCCGCCCGTGCCCGGGTGCTTGGTGATCACGGAGGTGCCGTCGGGGTGGATCTCGGCCAGCGGGAAGCCGGGCCGGCAGAGGATCTGGGTGTCGATCCCGGCGAAGAAGGCGTAGTTGCCGCCGGTGGCCTGGGTGCCGCACTCCAGGACATGGCCGGCGACGACCGCGCCCGCGAGCGCGTCCAGATCGTCCCGGCCCCAGCCGAAACGGGCGGCGGCGGGGCCGGTGACGAGCGCGGCGTCGGTGACCCGCCCGGTGACGACGACATCCGCGCCCGCGCGCAGACAGGCGGCGATGCCCGCGCCGCCGAGATAGGCGTTGGCGGTGAGGACCTCCGGCCCCCAGGAGCGGTCCAGCAGGTCGTCGCCCTCGACATGGGCGACCTCGCAGGGGACTCCCAGGCGCGCGGCGAGCGCGCGGACGGCGTCGGCGAGGGCGGCAGGGTTGAGGCCACCGGCATTGGCGACGATCTTCACGCCCCGGTCGCGGGCGAGGCCGAGGCACTCCTCCAGCTGGCGCAGAAAGGTCCTGGCGTAGCCGAGGCCGGGGTCCTTGAGTCGGTCGCGGCCGAGGATGAGCATGGTGAGTTCGGCGAGATAGTCGCCGGTGAGGATGTCCAGCGGGCCGTCGGTGAGCATGTCGCGCATGGCGTCGAAGCGGTCGCCGTAGAAGCCGGACGCGTTGCCGATCCGGAGCACATCGGCTCCGCCGCCGCTCACCGGGGGCCCCTCGGCCGGGCGGCCCGGGCGCCGGGGGCGGTCCTGGTCCCCCACCGCTCGGCGGGCAGAGGGGCGGCCGGCCGGCCGGGTTCCGCGCTCTCCTCGCGCGGATCGCCGGGGACGGCGGCGGTGACGGTGAGGTCGGACACGGTGCGCTCCCTCGGGGACACGGCGTTGTGTGCCCCGGAGCATGACAGCGCCGCCAGAAACAAGCAAGCATGCTTGCTTTACTCCGCGTTGACCCGTGGCTCCACGGGCCCGTGGGCCTTCCTCGCCTGGGTCCGCACCGCGCCCATGCTCGCCGCGATGACCAGGGCGATGGCCAGGGCGTCGGTGGTGGACAGGGCCTGGTGCAGCACCAGGAAACCGGCCGCCGCCGCTATCGCGGGCTCCAGGCTCATCAGCACCGCGAAGGTCTGCGCCGGCAGCCGGCGCAGGGCGAGCAGCTCCAGGGTGTACGGCAGCACCGACGACAGCACCGCGACCCCGAGCCCCAGCAGCAGGATCTCGGGGTCGATCAGCCGGGCCCCGGACTCGGCGATGCCCAGCGGAAGGCTGATCAGCGCGCCCACCACCATCGCCAGCGCGAGGCCGTCGGCCTGCGGGAAACGGCGGCCGGTGCGGGCGCTGAAGACGATGTACGCGGCCCACATCGCCCCCGCCGCGAGCGCGAACGCCGCGCCCACCGGATCGAGCCGGTCGAAGCCGCCACCGCTGAGGAGGACCACACCGGCGAGGGCGAGACCGGCCCAGACCAGGTTCACCAGGCGACGGGAGACGATCACGGAGAGCGCCAGCGGGCCGAGGACCTCCAGGGTGACGGCGGCGCCGAGGGGGATGCGGTCGGCGGCCTGGTAGAAGAGGATGTTCATCGCCGCCATGACCGAGCCGAAGGCGACGACCGTGCCCCAGTCGGCGCGGGAGTGCCCGCGCAGCCGGGGGCGGCAGATGATGAGCAGGACGAGGGCGGCGAGCACCAGGCGCAGGGTGACCACGCCCAGGGCGCCGGCGCGCGGCATCAGCATGATGGCGACGGCCGCGCCGAACTGGACGGACAGGCCGCCGGCGACGACCAGCCCGACCGGGCCGAGACTGCGGCGGCCCCGGGGGGCCGCACCGGGGGCGGCGGCTTCGAGCGCGACCGCCGCTCCGGGTTCGGCGGCGCCCACGACCGGGCTGCGGACCTCGTCCACCAGGCACTCCCTCTCGTCATCACACGGACCCTCCACGCTACGGGTCGCCGCGCGTCGCGTGAAATGCCGACTGCGCTGCGGTTATGCTCCGGGCGCATGAGCATCGAGCTGCGCCATCTCCGCTGCTTCCTCGCGATCGCCGAGGAGTCCAGCGTGACGCGGGCCGCGCGGCGGCTGCATCTGACCCAGCCGGCGGTCTCCAGGTCGCTGGCGGCGCTGGAGAAGTACGTGGGTACGCGGCTGGTGGACCGCTCCACGCACCATCTCGCGCTCACCACCGAGGGGAGGGTGTTCCGCGACAAGGCGGCAGCGGCGGTCGCGGCCTTCGACGACGCGCTCGACCCGTCCGGGCTGCGCCGCCGGCCGCTGCGGCTGGGGCACGCCTGGTCGGCGCTCGGCCCCTACACCACCCCGCTGCTGCGGCGCTGGGAGCGGGAGCACCCGGAGACACCGCTGGAACTGCTGCGGATCGACGACCGCACGGCGGGGCTGGCGCGGGGAGAGGTGGACGCGGCGGTGCTGCGGGGGCCGGTGGAGGTGGCGGGGCTGGTGACGGAGCCGCTCTTCACGGAGGCGCGGGTGGCGGCGGTCACCTCCGACGGACCGCTGGCCGCGCTCCCCCGGGTGACCCTGGCGGATCTGGCGTCCGGGCCGGTGCTGGTGAACGAGGTGTCCGGGGTGACCACCCTGGACCTGTGGCCGGAGGGGGCCCGGCCGGTGGGGACGGTGACCGTGACCAACACGGACGACTGGCTGGCGGCGATCGCGGCGGGGCGGGGGGCGGGGGTGTCGGTCGCCTCCACGGCGGAGCTCCACCCGCACCCGGGCGTCACCTTCCGCCCCCTCCCGGACGCACCCCCCGTCCCGGTCCTCCTGGCCCACCGCCCGGCCCTCGCCCACCCGGCGCTCCCTCACTTGATCGCCCTGGCGAGGGAGTTGACGCGGGGGGTGTGAGTGTGCCGGGGGGGGTCGTCTGGTGCGGGTGCCCTGTGGCCCGGGGGGCCGTCCGGTGCGGCGCCCCGGGGCGCCGGGTCCGTCCCCCATCTCCCCAGAGCTGCCTCGGGGAGGTCCCCCCGGACGGGCTGAAGGCGGGCCCCGCCCCGGACGGGCTGACGCACCCGGCCCCGCCGAGCCGGCCAGGGCACGAAACCCACCCCCTCCAAGCCGGCGGAAGCACGAAATCCAGCCCCGCCGGCGATTGAGGCGCGGGGGTTCGGGGGCAGGCCCCCGACCGTGGCCCGCAAGGCGCGGGAACCTGTCGCACAAGGTCCGTCCTCAAACTCCCCCAGAGCTGCCTCCGGGAGGTCCCGCCGACGGGCCGGGTTTGCTCAGCCTCTCCGGCGAGCTGAGGCACCAAATCCAGCCCCGCCGGCGATTGAGGCGCGGGGGTTCGGGGGCAGGCCCCCGACCGTGGCCCGCAAGGCGCGGGAACCTGTCGCACAGGGTCCGTCCTCAAACTCCCCCGGAGCTGCCTCCGGGAGGTGCCCCCGGACGGGCTGGGAGTGGCCGCCCCTGTTGTGGGGCGGGAGGGCGCGACCTCCCGGCTCCCGCGCGCTCGCCCCGGGCCGTACCGTGGCCCCGCAGTGCGCGGTTCAGGGGAGGAGCACGGTGAGAAAGACGTTCAGCACCACGGTCAACGGGCGGAAGGTCGAACTGCCCGGCACCATTCACTCGATCCGGGAGGTGCTGCCGCCCGGCATGGTCGAGCAGTTCATCGGGGAGATCGAGCACGCGGGCGCGGATGAGATCCCGGGGGTGCTCGCGCGGTGGGCGCTGCGGACGCCGCAGGCGCAGGACCTCGCGGAGGAGGAGCAGATCGCCCGGATTCGGGCCGGGGATCTCTCCGGGCTGCACTTCGACGACTCCGGCGACGACTCGTACCGGAGCCGGGGATGAGTCTGCGGCTCGCCTACACCGATGACGCCCGCGCGGAGCGGCGCAGTCTGAGTCCGGAGCGGCGCAAGCGGTTCGAGGAGGGGATGGCGGTGGTCTCGCGGGACCCGTACGGGTGCGGGTCGAGCCCGGTGCGGGACGACCGGGACCGGCGGGACGCGACCGTGGCGCGGGTCGCGTTCATCACGTATCTGGTCAGCGAGTCGGTGGTGACCGTGACCGTGGTGCGGCTCGTGCCGCTGCCGTGAACCGGGAACCGGGAACCGTTCCGTTGAAACGTAAAATCACCGTCATGACGAGGACGTACTCCCCACGCCGGCCCCAGGGCGGGGCGCGTGGGGAAGGAAGAGATGGCTCATTCACCGCACCGCCGCCGCAAGGGCTGCGGGGTGTGCCGGCCGCACAAGCTCAGGGGGTACGGACGGTCCGTGCGCGACCCCTGGCCGGTGCTGCGGAAGCTGGGGCGCAGGCGCCGCTTCGGGCGGGGTGACCTCGGCGACCAGAGCTGAGACCGATGGCGCCACGGCCGCCCTCACGGGGCGGCCGTGGCATATCTGGAGCAGTCGGGCTCCATGGCGCACCGGGGGTGGAAACCCGTCCACTGGCCGGGCGTTCCGTAGGTGCCCCGGGCGAACCACGCCACCGCGTCCCCGCGCCGGAACATCAGCCCGCCCTGGCTCTGCACGGGACGGGTCTCCAGCACCCGGGCGAGGTCGGTGCCCCGGAAGCCGAACTCCTCCCGCCACATCGCGACGATCTCGGACGAGGTGCAGCCCGAGCACACCGTGGTGCCGAAGTACTCCGGTGACCCCTTGAACTCCAGCAGCCGGGCGAGGCGCCCGTAGTCCTCGGCGCAGGCGGCCCGGTACGCCGGGCCGATGACGCCCCGCCAGAACTTCAGCACGCCCGCTCGGTCCGCGCCGGCGACCGTCGGCCCGACACCGTCCAGGTTGACCCCCGTACAGGGCGCGGGGGCCGGCGGGCTGGAGGAGGGCGGCGGGCGGGTCGCGGTCCCGCCGTCCCCGCCGCCGTCCTCGCGGAACAGCAGCAGGGCGCCGGCGGCGACCGCCAGCAGCACGGGGACCAGCCACCGGAGCCGGCGGGCGGTCGTGGCCCCGCTCATGCGCAGGGCGAGTTGGTGGCCGGGACAGCCTGGCAGAGCGAGAAGTCGCCCTGGAGCATGAAGACACGGCGGTACTTCAGATCCTCCAGCCGGTCCGAGCCGCCGCTGACCGCGGTGACCTGGAAGGGCTTGCCGCGGTCGTCGACGGTGACGCTCTTCGTCCTGCTGCCCAGCATGTAGGTGACCTTGAGCCGGAAGGACACATGGTGGCGGGCGGTGACCGCCCGCACCAGGACCACCTGCTGCTTCGTGTCCTTGAGGGTGATCGTCCGCTCACCGAAGAAGGGCCTGCCCGGCTCGATCCGGCCCTTCTCGCCGTCGAACCTCGCCTCCCGGGCGACCGGGCGCGGGCGGTCCAGGTCGAACATCATGTTCATGGTGGGGCTGCCCGCCTGGGACGGGGCGCCGAAGAGCGTTCCCGACCACGGCGCACCGCGTCGCACGATCTCCGGTTCGATATTGACGATATTGACCGTCTGGTTCCGGTGGCCGGTGAAGACGACCCGGAGCGTGAGCTTCTCCAGGTTCACCGCCCCTACCGCGCGGAGGCGCTCGTCGTACTCCGGTGAGCCCACCGCGCCCGGCGCGGAGAGGAAGTTCCGCAACGACGCGTTCGGACGGTGGTCCTCCCGGGTCACCCGGCTCAACCCCTCGTCGTCGAGCTGTGCCTTCGCCACCACCGCCGAGACATCGGGGCCCGAGCGGATGTCGTCCTTGACGGAGGGGACGTTGACCAGCTGGCCCGGGAGCGCCATGATCCCGCCCGTGATCATCAGCGCCAGCGCCGCCCCGATGAGCGCCGCCAGCCAGCTCCGCATCTGCAGCAGGCGCCCCACGAAACCCACCGGGGCGGGGTCGGTCTCGTTCCGTATCACCCGGAGCCGCGCGGCCCGGGTGGTCGGCCGGCCCCGCCTCCGCCGCGACAAGGGGTCGCGCCAGCCGGTTCCGGTCCTCCGAGGCATCGCGCCTCCCTCCCCGCCACAGAGCCGCCGGCGTCCCCGTTGATCGCCAACTCGCCCTGGAACATGAGGCATTGTAGGGTCGGCGGCCCCGGAGCACGCGGGGTCGGGCCGGGATCAGCGCAGCAGTCCCAGGGTGAAGAGGAGCAGGAAGCCCGCCACCAGGATCTGGGAGACTCCGGAGACCGGCATCCGGGCCCGGAGGAAGCCCAGGGCGGCCAGGACGGCCGACGCCGTGGCGACGGAGAAGGCGATCACGAGCAGCGTCCCCGTGGCGGCCGGGCCCGAGGACGCGGCCGGGGAGGAAGTGGCCGAGGTCAGAGCCCAGGCCCAGAGAGCCAGCAGGCAGACGCACTCCAGCGCCAGCACGGAAACCGCCGCCAGCAGATCCGGGAACCAGTGGATCTTCCGGGCGGGGGCAGGGGTTGTGTCGTCCATGGGAGCAGCCTCGCCGCCCGGGAGCGCCGGGGCATGAGTACCCGTACTCAGCGGTCACCGGGTTCCGGGAGGGCATCCGCCAGGACCTCCGCCAGGTGGCGGGCCCGGGCGCCGGCCGTCTGCTCCAGCTGGGTGCGGCAGGAGAAGCCGTCCGCCAGGATCTCCGCGCCCGGGGGCGCCGACCGGACCGCCGGGAGGAGCTGTTCCTCCGCGCAGGCCACCGAGATGCCGTAGTGGCCCCGCTCGAAGCCGAAGTTGCCGGCGAGGCCGCAGCAGCCCCCGCTCAGCGGGCCGGTGAGACCCGCGCGCCCGCGCAGCCGGCGCTCCGGGGCGTCACCGAGGACGGCGTGCTGGTGGCAGTGGGTCTGACCGGCCACCGGGCGGTCCAGCCGGGGCGGGGTCCAGTGCGGCGCGTACTCCTCCAGGGTGGCGGCGAAGGTGCGCACCCGGGCGGCGAGCCGGGCCGCGCGCGGGTCGTCGCCCAGCAGGGCCGGGAGGTCGGTGCGCAGGGTCGCCGCGCAGCTCGGCTCCAGGACGGTCACCGGGACGTCCCGGTCCAGCAGGGGTTCCACGGTGTCCAGGGTCCGGCGCAGCACGGCCTTGGCGCGGGTGAGCTGGCCCGTGGAGACATGGGTGAGGCCGCAGCAGACACGGTTCCGCGGGAGTACGACGCCCAGACCGGCCGCGCGCAGGACCCTCGCCGCCGCCAGGCCCACCTCCGGGGTGAGGTGCTCGGTGAAGGTGTCCGGCCAGAGGACCGCCGTGGCGCCGGCGGGGAGGGCCTCCGCGCGGTCGCCCGGCAGCTCCCTCAGCAGCCGGCGGAACCCCACCGGCGCGAGGACCGGCAGCGTGCGCTCCGGGGCGATCCCGGCCGCCCGTTTGGCCAGGGCCGCGAGCGGGGGGACCCGGGCGGCGGCGTTCACCAGCGGCGCGAGCGGCGCGGCGGCCCGCAGCCACGACGGGAGCCGGCCCATGGCGTAGTGGGAGAGCGGGCGGAGCCGCCCCGCGTAGTGGTGGTGCAGGAACTCGGCCTTGTAGGTGGCCATGTCGACGCCCACCGGGCAGTCGCCGAGGCACCCCTTGCAGCCGAGGCAGAGGTCGAGCGCGTCGCGCACCTCCGGAGAGCGCCAGCCGCCGCGCACGACCTCACCGGCGAGCATCTCGTGGAGCAGCCGGGCCCGGCCCCGGGTGGAGTGGGTCTCCTCGCCGGTCACCCGGTACGAGGGGCACATCACCGAGGTGCCGGACGGCTCCGCCGTACGGCACTTGGCGACGCCGACGCACCGCCGCACCGCCCCGGTGAAGTCCCCGCCGTCCTCGGGGTAGCCGAAGACGACGTCCACGGGCTCGCGCGGCAGCGCCGCGAACCGCAGATGCGCGTCGAGGGGGTCGGGGCGCACCAGGACGCCGGGGTTGAGGCCGCCGTCCGGGTCCCACAGGTCCTTGAAGCGGGCGAAGAGGCCGACCAGTTCGTCCCCGTACATCCTCGGCAGCAGCTCGGCGCGGGCCCGGCCGTCGCCGTGCTCGCCGGAGAGGGAGCCGCCGTGGGCGACGACGAGATCGGCCGCCTCCTCGGAGAAGCGCCGGAAGGCGCGCACGCCCACCTCGCTGATCAGGTCGAAGTCGATCCGGACATGGACGCAGCCGTCGCCGAAGTGGCCGTAGGGCGTGCCGCGCAGGCCGTGGGCGGTGAGCAGGGCGCGGAAGTCGCGCAGATACGCGCCGAGCCGGGCGGGCGGTACGGCGGTGTCCTCCCAGCCGGGCCAGGCCTCGGCGCCGTCGGGGGTACGGGTGGCGGTGCCGGCGGCGTCCTCGCGCAGCCGCCACAGGGCGCGCATCGCGGCGGGTTCGGTGACGACGGCGGCGTCGAGGGCGTCCGAGGCCCGCACGAGCGCCCCGGCGGCGGCACGGGCGGCGGCCGGGGTCTCGCCGCCGGTCTCGGCGAAGATCCAGGCGCCGCCCCGGGGCAGCCCGTGACCGGCCGGGACCAGGTCGTGGGCCATGCCCTCGACGGTCAGCGGGCCGTACGGGAGGAGTCCGGGCGCGGCGTCGGCCGCCGCGCTCTCGTCGGGGTAGCCGAGGACGGCGAGCGCCCGGGCGGGCGGGGCGGGGACGAGCCGCACGGTGGCCTCGGTCAGCACGGCGAGGGTGCCCTCGCTGCCGCAGTGGGCGCGGGCCAGGTCGGCGCCGTTCTCGGGGAGCAGGGCGTCCAGGGCGTAGCCGGAGATGCGGCGGGGCAGCCCGGCGGGGTAGCCGGTCCGCAGCGGGGCGAGATGGGCGCCGACGAGCGCGGCGAGGCCGGGCGGGCCGGTGAGGGGTCCGCCCCGGCCGAGGCGGTGGGCGGTGCCGTCGTAGGTGAGGACGGAGAGGGTCCGGACGTTGTCGGCGGTGGTGCCCCAGGCCACCGAGTGGGCGCCGCAGGCGTTGTTGCCGATCATTCCGCCGAGGGTGCAGCGGGAGTGGGTGGAGGGGTCGGGTCCGAAGGTGAGCCCGAGGGGGCGTACCGCATCGCGCAGTGCGTCCAGGACGAGTCCGGGCTGTACGACGGCCGTAGCCGAATCGGCGTCCACGTCAACAAGGGCGTTCATATGGCGGGTGAAGTCGAGCACGACTCCGGTACCGGTCGCCTGACCGGCGATCGACGTACCGCCTCCGCGCGGGACCACCGGGACGCCGGCGCTGCGGCAGACCTCCAGGGCCGCCGCCACGTCGTCGGCGTCGCGCGGAGCCACCACTCCGGCGGGGACGCGGCGGTAGTTGGAGGCGTCCATGGTCATCAGCGCGCGGGCGCCGGCGGAGAAGTCGACCTCTCCGCGCACCGCGCGCCGTAGCTCGGATGCCAGTTCCCGGGTCGGTCGCTCGTCGGCCATGTGTGTCAGGATGCCCGGCCCATGACCTCCTTACGGGCAGGAAACATGCCGGTTGCGACCATTGCGTCCGTACGGCCCTTGGCAAAGCCCGGGGGCAGAGCCCAAAGTGATCGCCAACCCTCCTATAGTGACGACAACTTGATCAGGAACAAGCGGCTCCAGTTATGCCCCCGCCACCCCTCGGAAGGCAACACTCGATGACCGGCACCGTCCAGAAGCGATGACCCGCGGCACCCGAACGGTCCACCCCCACCCGGCAGAGCTGGACGCGATGCTCCCCGGGCCGGCCGACAACGCCCTGAAGATCGCCGTGGTCGGCGGTTTCGGGGTCGGCAAGACGACGATGGTCCGCTCCGTGAGCGAGATCCGCCCGCTCCACACCGAAGAGGTGATGAGCCGCGCGGGCCGCACCATCGACGACACCAGCCGGGTGTCGGCGAAGAACGCCACGACGGTGGCCTTCGACTTCGGGCGGATCACGATCGACGACCGGAGCGTGCTGTATCTCTTCGGCGCCCCGGGGCAGGAACGGTTCTGGTTCCTGTGGGAGCGGCTGCTGTCGGGGACGATGGGCGCGGTGGTCCTGGTGGACACCCGCCGGCCGACCGATGCCTGGTATGCCCTGGACCGTCTGGAACACCACGGTATGCCGTACATCGTCGCCGTCAACGACTTCGGCGGTCCGCTCCACAGCGATGAGCACATCCGGCAGGCGCTGGCCCTGGAGAAGGACGTCCCGCTGGTGGAGTTCGACGCCCGGGACCACTCCTCCAGCAAGTTCGTGCTGATCGCGCTGGTCGAGCATCTGCACGCGCTCTCGGTGCACCAGAAGGGCTGAGGCACCCGGCGCGCCCGGCGGCGGGGCCGGGCGCCCCCGGGTGTCTCAGCCGACGGACCGCGCGTCCCGCGCCACCGGCGAACCGATACCCTCCCCTGTTGTGGCTGATATCCAGATTCCCGCTGACATCAAGCCCGCCGATGGCCGTTTCGGCGCGGGCCCCTCCAAGGTGCGTACGGAGGCGCTCGACGCGCTCGCCGCCACCGGCTCCTCTCTTCTCGGCACGTCCCACCGCCAGGCCCCGGTCAAGAATCTGGTCGGTGAGGTGCGTACCGGCGTACGCGACCTCTTCCGGCTCCCCGAGGGTTACGAGGTCGTCCTCGGCAATGGCGGTTCCACCGCGTTCTGGGACATCGCGACGCACGGTCTGATCGAGAACAAGTCCCAGCACCTCTCCTTCGGCGAGTTCTCCTCGAAGTTCGCGAAGGCGGCGAAGCTGGCCCCGTGGCTGGCCGAGCCGACCGTCATCTCCTCCGACCCGGGCACCCACCCGGACCCGGTGGCGGAGGCGGGCACCGATGTGTACGCCCTCACCCACAACGAGACCTCGACCGGTGTGGCCGCGCCCGTCCGGCGGGTCGCGGGCGCGGACGACGGCGCGCTGGTGCTGGTCGACGCGACCTCCGGGGCGGGCGGGCTGCCCGTCGACATCACCGAGACCGATGTCTACTACTTCGCCCCGCAGAAGTCCTTCGCCGCCGACGGCGGACTGTGGATCGCGGCGTTCTCCCCCGCCGCCCTGGAGCGCGCGGCGCGCGTCCACGGCTCGGGGCGCCATGTCCCGGAGTTCTTCAGCCTGCCGACCGCGATCGACAACTCGCTGAAGAACCAGACGTACAACACCCCCGCCCTCGCGACCCTCTTCCTGCTCAACGAGCAGCTGAAGTGGATCAACGGCCAGGGCGGTCTGGACTGGGCGGTGGCGCGCACGGCGGCCTCCTCGCAGGCGCTGTACGGCTGGGCCGAGAGCTCCAAGCACGCGACCCCCTTCGTCACCGACCCGTCGAAGCGCTCGCAGGTGATCGGCACGATCAACTTCGAGGACGACATCGACGCGGCGGCGATCGCCAAGGTCCTGCGGGCGAACGGGATCGTGGACACGGAGCCGTACCGCAAGCTCGGGAAGAACCAGTTGCGGGTGGCGATGTTCCCGGCGGTCGAGCCCTCGGACGTGGCCGCGCTGACCTCGTGCATCGACTATGTGATCGAGAATCTCTGATCCGAACCGCATGGCCCGGACCGGCCCGAGCACCCCTGTGGCGTGCGCGGATGGGGCCCCGGCGGGATCACTCCCGCCGGGGCCTCACCCGTCCGGGTGAGGGATCGGTACGGGACACGGACGCCGCGCTCTGCCCACCGTGATGTTCTCGACATCAGTCATCAGGAGGCCGATGTGTCTGCCGCAGCAGTCGGGCACCCCGGGGAAGGCGACCCGCGGACCCTGCTCCATGAGGCCGAGGCCCTCATGGCGCGGAACCCCGGGCAGCGCGTCGAGATCATCGGTGGCGCGATCACCGCGTCCACGCCCCCGGCGAGCTGGTGACCCTCCCCGGGGCGATCGGGGCCGAGGTCAAGCTCGATGTGGAGGCCCTGCTCCAGGCCGCGGGCCGGCACGGCTGACCGGACCGCGGCCGGCGGCGGCTCATCGCACAGCGGCTGACGACACAGCGGCTCACGACGCAGCGGCCCACCGCACAGCGGCTCGGCTCAGCGGCTCAGGCGCCGGAAGCGGCGGACCGCCAGGGGGAGGAAGACCGCGGTCACGATCAGCGGCCAGACCACCGCCATCAGCAGGGCGTTCTCCTGAATCCAGGTGCCGTCGGCCGCCACCGGGTTGCCGAAGAGCTCGCGGGTGGCCGCCGCCGTGGAGGAGATCGGGTTCCAGGCCGCCACGACACCGAGCCAGTCGGGCATGGTGGAGGGCGGGGCGAAGATGCTGGAGATCATCGTGATCGGGAGCACCGCCGCGTAGAGCCCGCCCGCCGCCTCCGGGTTGGGGACCAGCAGGCCCAGCCAGATGCCGACCCAGATCAGCGAGAAGCGCAGCAGCACCAGCAGCGCGAAGGCGGCGAGCGTGCCGCCGAAGCCGGCGTGGGAGCGCCAGCCGGTCGCGAGGGCGGTGGCCGCGAGGATCGTCAGCTCGGCGACCGCGACCAGCAGATCGTTGAGCCCCCGGCCCGTGACCACCGCCGATGAGGCCATCGGCATGGAGCGGAAGCGGTCGATGACCCCCTGGGTGGCATCGTTGACCACCATGATCGCGGTGCTCATGAAACCCATGGCCATCGTCATCACGAACATGCCGGGCATCAGATAGTCGCGGTAGTCGCCACCGTCGGGGGCCTTCATCGCGCCGCCGAGCACATAGGCGTAGAGCAGGACCGACAGCACCGGGAAGCCGAGCTGCCAGACGATGTTGACCGGCTGGTGGCGGTAGTGGAGCAGTCCGCGCCGTGTGACGCTCCAGCAGTCGGCGACCGCCCAGTACATCCGGCGCTCACCCGCCGCCGGGACGGTCAGGGGAACCGTCTCCCCGGTGCGAGGGGTGCTCCGGTTCAGTACGTCGCTCATGCCGCCGCCTCCGCAGGGCTCTCGGTGGACCCGGTGGATTCCGCGGACTCGGCGGGGCGGCCGGTCAGCCGCAGAAAGACATCGTCCAGGCTGGGTCTGCGCAGTCCGATGTCCTCCACCCCGATCCGCTGGTCCTGGAGGGTGCGCGCCACCTCGGTGAGGGCGGCGACCCGGTCGGAGACCGGGGCGTGGACCCGGCGCCCGGTCTCGTCGCACTCCGGGACGGTGTCCGCGACCCGGGCGACCGCGGCGAGGGCGGCCGGGAGATCGGCCGGGTCCCCCACGACGACCTCGACACGGTCCCGGCCGACCCGGTTCTTCAGCCCGTCGGGGGTGTCGTCGGCGATGGCCCGGCCCCGGTCGATGACGGTGATCCGGGAGGCGAGCCGGTCGGCCTCCTCCAGGTACTGGGTGGTCAGCAGGACGGTGGTGCCGCCCGCCACCAGCGCCCTGACCGCCTCCCACACCTCGCCGCGCCCGCGCGGGTCGAGCCCGGTGGTCGGCTCGTCGAGGAAGAGCACATCGGGGGCGAGGATCATGGACGAGGCCAGATCGAGCCGGCGCCGCATCCCGCCGCTGTAGCCGCCGACGCCCCGGTCGGCCGCCTCCACCAGGTCGAACCGCTCCAGGAGTTCGGCGGCCCGCCGCCGGGCCCGCCGGCGGTCGAGGTGGAAGAGCCGGGCGAACATCTCCAGGTTCTGGCGGCCGGTCAGCACCTGGTCCACGGCCGCGTACTGGCCCGCGAGCCCGATCCGGCCGCGCACCCGGGCGGGCTCGCGGGCCACGTCGACGCCCGCCACCCGGGCCCGGCCCCCGTCGAACCGCAGCAGGGTGGAGAGCACCCGGACCGCGGTGGTCTTGCCCGCGCCGTTCGGCCCGAGCAGGCCGTGCACGGTTCCCCGGCGGGCGGCGAGGTCGAAACCGGCGAGCGCGCGCTTCTCCCCGTACCGCTTCTCCAGCCCCTCGGCCCGCACGGCGAACTCGTCCTCGATCTCTTCCACAGGTCCCTCCCACAAGTACTGAGTACGGTGTACCCAGCAGAGAGTACACCGTACTCAATTTCTGTCCAGCGGGTTCGGCGGAGGGACATAAGGTGTGGCCATGACGACCGAAACCAGTGGCAGCGGCGATATCAACCGCAGCCTGGAGCTCCTGTGGGGCACGGCCGAGCGGCCGAGCCGAGGGCCCAAGCCGGGGCTGACCCTCGACCGGGTCGTGACCACCGCCGTCGGGATCGCCGACGCGGAGGGCCTGGGCGCGGTCTCGATGCGCCGGATCGCCACGGAGCTGGGCACCGGCACGATGAGCCTGTACCGGTACGTCCCCGGGAAGGCCGAGCTGCTCGATCTGATGCTGGACCGGGTCGGCGACACCTGCCCCTGGAAGCCGCCCGCCGACGCGGAGCACGACTGGCGCGGCGCCATCGAGGTCATGGCCCACGGCTATCTCGCCCTCTACCGGGCCCACCCCTGGCTGCACAAGGTCAACCAGGCCAGGACCGTACTGGGGCCCAGCGCGCTGGACAGCATGGAGGCCGCTCTCGCGGTGCTGCGGGGGACGCGTCTGCGCGACCCCGAGCTGATCTCGGTGATCATCACGGTGCAGAGCATCGCCTCGGGGGTCGCCCGGATGGAGGCCGAGGCGGCGGAGGCGGCGGAGGCCACCGGGCTCAGCCACGAGGAGTTCTGGGAGCGCCAGCGGCCCTTCCTCGACCGGGCGATGGAGAGCGGGAGATATCCGCTGATGGGGCAGCTCGGGGAGGACACCTTCAGCGAGGGCTTCGACCACTTCGCCTTCGGGCTGCGGCGGTTCGTCGACGGGCTGGAGGTGCTGGTGCGACAGCGCACCGAGGAGGCCCGCGCCGAGGAGGAGCGCGCCGGGCGGGAGCGCGCCGGGGAGGGCCGCGCCGGGTGCGCGGGCCCCGGCTAGAGAGACGACCCGGCCGCGCCGCCCCTCGGCCCGGCGCGGGCGCGGTCGGGGGCGCGGCGCCCGGCGGGTGTCAGGAGCGGCGGGAGCGGCGCTTGAAGGCGAAGGCCAGGACCAGGGCCGCCGCGAGGGCCAGGGCGCCGTAGGTCGTCCTCCGGTCGCCGTCGCCCTCCTCGTCGGCGGCGGCCGAACCCGCCTCCTTCGACGAGGGCTTGCCGGTGCCGCCCTTGCCGAGGGCGACCCGTTCCACCCCGCTCCGCTCGCCCTCCGAGCCGAACATCAGCGCGTCGCCGTCGAGTGTGTAGCTCACCGACTCGGACTGGCCCTGGATCGGGGCGCGCACGCGGTGGTCGGCGCCGAGGCGGCCGTCCTTCCAGGCGTAGCCGCGGGCGCTGAAGTAGGAGCGCAGCACCAGTTCCGTACCGTCCGGGGAGAACGCGCCGTCCGTCACCCACGGCACATCGCCGATCCGGCGGAAGGTGTTCGTCCCCGAGGGGGCGAGCGAGGCCGGGCCCTCGTAGAGCCGGCCGCCGTCCTCGTTCTTGGAGGCGATGTAGACCCGGCCGGTCCGGGGGTGCACCATCATCGCCTCGGCGTTGCGCGGGCCGTCCGCGTACTTCACGGTGTACTGGGTCGCGCGGACCGTGGTGTCCCGGAGCCGCTCCGGCTCGGGGAACGCGTAGATCCAGACGTGCGGCCAGGAGCCGTCGAGGTTGTCCCCGATGTCGCCGACATGGACCCGGCCGTCCGGGCCCACCGAGATCGCCTCCATGTCACGGGGCTTGCCGACACCGGTCAGGGTGACCGTCGCGACCGTCTTCCCGGTCCTTGAGTCGACCGCGAAGACCCGGGGCTCGTCCTGGTCGTTGTGGGTCCAGTAGACGCCCGGATGCGCCCGGCTGGCGGCGAGGCCGCTGGACTCCTTGATCCTGGGGTCCTCGATGGTGAAGCCGGGGTCGCCGGCGGCGGACGCGGGCACGGACGCGGCGGAGAGCACGAGCAGGGCGGCGGCGGCCGTGACGGCGGTGGCGCCGGTGGCGCGCGGGAGCGAACGCATGCCCCCAGCCTGCCATCCCGGCCCCGGCCCCGGCGCCGCCCGCGCGTCCGTTGCCGGCACGCGACAGGACCGGTACGGGAACAGGAAGCGGGGGCGGCGCCGGGATCGGTCATCATGGCGTCCATGCGTTTTCTCTTCGTCGGCGACAGCATGACCATCGGACGCGCCGGCGACTACACCTGGCGCTACCGGATGTGGCAGCACCTCGGCTCGGTCCCGGGCGGCCCGTACGAGATCACCGGCCCGCGCACCGGTCTGTACGGCACCGAGGACCCCTCGGCCCACGCCGCGCCCTTTCCGGCGGCGGCCCGGGGCCATCTCGCGGGCTGGGGCGAGGGCTGGTTCCATCTGGCGCCGCTGATCGGCGAGACGGTGGCGGAGCACCGGCCGGACGTGCTGCTGGTCTCCCTGGGACTGATCGATCTCGGCTTCTACACGGACAGCGACCAGACCCTGGTGAATGTGCGCGCCTTCATCGCGGCGGCGCGGGCCGCCGCGCCCCGGGTGCGGATGGTGCTGCTGCCGGTCATCCCCAATGTGCGGGCGCTGACGGACGCGCCGTTCGCCGCCGAGTGCGCGCGCTTCAATGTGCTGCTCGCGAAGGCGGTCGCCGATCTGGACACGCCGTCGGCGCCGCTGCTGCTGGCCTCCGTCCCCGAGTCGTACGACATCGGCACGGACACCTACGACGGCACCCACCCGGGGCCCTCGGGCGAGCACAAACTCGCGGAGGCGTTCGCGACGGCGATGCATCAGGCGTGGGGGCTCGGCGGGCCCTACCGGCCCCGGGAGGACGGGGGCCGCTGACACCGGGCCCCCGCCCTCCCCGGGTGGCTCAGCGCTCCGGCGGCGCGTACGTCACCCGCTCCAGGCCGTAGAAGTCGGCCACGCACCCGGCGGGCCAGTACCCCTTCCCGTCGCGGGAGAACGGCTCCAGCATCTTCCCCACCCGCGTCGGGGTGTACGGCATCACCGTCTCCCCCGCCGCGGCCCCCGCGCGCAGCCGGCTGTCCTGGCGGTCCCACTGCTGGGCGCGGACCGACATGCGGTCGCCGAGGGCCTCCAGCGGGACGGCGAGCCCGGCGACGGCCAGGGCGCACAGCGCCCCGGCGCCCAGAGCGGCGGCGCCCGCCGGAGCCGGGCCCCGGTCGCGCAGCCGGCGGCCGATGAGGACACCGGCGGCGGCCAGCAGGAGCACGTACAGCAGCAGATAGTCGTTCCAGGTGCGCTCGGTGGTCACCACGCGCGCGCCGAAGACCGGATAGGTGATGACGGTGCAGAGATAGCCGGAGACCAGGAACGCCGCCGCCCCCAGGGTCAGCGGCAGAGAGGGGCGGACCGGCCGGAAGACGGCGCGCGCCCGGCCGGCCGCCGCCCCCGGCGCCCGGCGCGCGAGCAGGCCGAGCACGGCGCCCGCGGCGACGGCACCCACGTACTGCCAGGTCGTCAGGACCGTCCCGAGGATCTCCGCGAACCCCCGCAGGGACCCCCACAGCGACTCGGGCGCCAGCATCGAGACGCTCTCCGCGTCGAAGCGGCTGCGGCGGTTGCGCGAGCCGGGCGAGCTGATCAGCAGCAGGGTGCCGGCGCCGACGCCCGCGATGCCGGTGAGCGACCAGACGCGCACGGCGCGGGCCGCGTCCGGGACGAGGAGCCGACCGGCGGCGAGGACCGCGCCGCCGAGCACCACCAGCGAGACGACCGACGCCTCCTCGGAGAGCGTGCCCATGAACACCCCGGCCACGGCGACCACGGCGAGCGCCGCGATCCGGCCCGCCCGTCCGCGCGCCCGCAGCAGCGGGATCGCCGCGGCGGCGCAGAGCACCGGGGCCAGCGTGTGGGAGACGGAGGCGGCGGGCCAGTAGAACGTCTTGTACGTGTTGGGGGTGGCGAACAGGAACACCGCGGTGATCATCGCGGCGGCCAGCAGCGGCACCCCGCGCGGGGCCCGGGTCCCGGTGCGGCGCAGCAGCGCCGCCGTCAGGGCCCAGAGCAGCCCCAGCATCAGGGCCCCGCTGACCGGGCCGTACCACTGGTGGCCGGCGACCGGGAACTCGGCGTAGAGGCCGACCAGCAGCCCGTTGCCCACGCGTCCGTTGTCCGTGGACCAGAACTTGTCCGCCAGGCCCCAGATCCCGTCGTCCCGGACGACCGGCAGAAAGCACCATTCGTCGGCGCTGGGCCGCACATGGCGCCCGTACCAGAAGGAGACGGTGAGCAGACCCAGCGGCAGCAGCGCCAGGGCGGGCGGCCAGATCTCCTTCCACCGCGCGGCCCAGGGGCCCGCGGGGGCGGCCGGGGCGGACCGGGAGGACCGGGAGGACCGGGCCGGGGTGTCGACGGCCACGGTCACCACCGTCCTTCGCCGAGCCGGGGGCCGGCGGCGCGGGCCGCACCGGCGGCGTGTGCGGCCGGGGCGGCGCGGGCGGCGGTGCGGGCGGCCGGGGCGGCGAGCGCGGCACCGGGGGCCGGCAGCCGCTCGCCGGAGCCGTCGGTCTCCCGGACCACATAGTGGGGTCTGCGCTTGGACTCGTGGTAGATCCGCCCCACGTACTCCCCGATGACGCCCATGGTCGCGATCTGGACCCCGCTCATCCCCACGATGACGGTGATCAGCGTCGCGTAACCGGGCGTGTCGACGCCGTCGACGACGACATTGGCCACGATCCACAGCGCGTACGCCAGAGCCGAGAGAAAGAGCCACAGCCCGCCGTGGACCGCCATCCGCAGCGGGCGGCTGTTGAAGGAGAGCAGCCCGTCGATGCCGTAGTTGAGCAGCCGGCGCCCGCCCCACTTGGACTGGCCGGCGGCCCGCTCCACGTTCTGATAGGTGAAGCTGACGGTGTCGAACCCGATCCAGGAGAAGAGCCCCTTGGAGAAGCGGTTGCTCTCCGGGAGCGCGAGGAGCGCGTCGACCGCGCGCCGCGACAGCAGCCGGAAGTCCCCGGCGCCGTCGATGACCTCGACCTCCATGAAGCGGCGCACCAGCCGGTAGTACGCCTGGCTGAGCCGGGTCCGCACCATCCCCTCGCCGGCGCGGTCGCGCTGGGCCACGACCTGGTCGTAGCCGTGCTCGCGGAGTTCCAGCATCCGGGGGATCAGTCCCGGCGGGTGCTGGAGGTCGGCGTCCATCAGGACGACCTGCTCGCCCCGGGCCATGCGCAGGCCGGCCAGCATGGCCGATTCCTTGCCGAAATTACGGCTGAATGACGTATAGCGGGTGCGGTGGTCGGCGGAGGCGAGTTCCTGGAGATGGGCACGTGTGTGGTCGCCGCTCCCGTCGTCCACGTAACAGATTTCGAAGCTCCTGCCCGTCGGTTCCAGAACACCGACGAGCGTGGTGTGAAAGGCCTCGATCACCTCACTCTCGTTGAAGCACGGTACGACAATCGAAATCTCTGGCATCGCTGCTTTCCTAGCTCAGGGCCAACCGCGTCCGGACAGGTCCGGATGGAATCGCTCGATGTGACATGAGCTACATAGTGCGCAGGCAACCCGGCATGAACCGGGAATTCTGTGCCCCCGTGGCGCGGCTTCCCCCGTGGTTATGGCGTCTGGCCCTCTGCGTCCACGACCGCTGCGTCTGTGCGGGCCTCGCTGTAGAGGACGTCACCTTTGGCATATCGGTGGCTCGGCTGGTTCATATGCGTGGGCGGATCGGTCCGGTGATCGCGCGAGGCCACGGTCCGGCTGCCCAGATAGTGATAGTCGTTCGGGTCGATCAGCACTTCGGTACGGGTGCCGGGAGCGAGGCCGTCGCCGGTGAGGCCGACCGCGATGGCCGGCCGCCTCGCGGCGTCCTCGACCAGCCGGTCGCCGACCGTGATCCCGGGGACGGCGGCCAGGGCCCGGAAGAGCTTGGACCGGGCCCTGGAGGAGAGCGGATAGGACTCGATCAGCCGCCACAGCGCGCGGAAGCTGTGCTCGGAGACGGTCTCGGCGCGGCCCTCGCGGTCATCGGCCGCCGGGTAGAGACGGCGGGCCTCGGCGGCGGCCCGCGCCGGGTCGTCGGGCAGCGCCTCCGCGATCCGGTAGATCTCCCGGGCCGAGCGGTCCCCGTCCGACGCGTCCTTCTCGGCGGCGGGTTCGGCGTAGCGGACCCAGCCCTCCGGGTCCCCCTCGACGCTGTCCGGCCGGCCGGCCGAGGACAGCACCGGCTGATCCACCAGCACCTGCTTGGTGTAGATCCACTGGTCGGGGGCGGGCTCGGGGGCCGCGGGCTGGTCCCGGACCACCGCGGCGGCCCGGTTGAGCAGGGCGACCGGGTCCCGCAGATCGGGGCCGGCGGCCTGCTGGGAACCGTCCCGTTCCGCCGGATCGGTGCCGATGTGGCTGGCGAGCAGCGCCGCGGCGGTGATGGCGGCGGCGGCGCCGAGCGAGGCGAGCCGCCAGTCGGAGCCGAGACCGCGCAGCCGGCCGCCGAACCGGCCCCGGACGGGCGCGGTCCGGCGGCCGTCGTCCGCGATGGCCTCGGTGAGTCTGCGGCGGCCCGCGGTGAGCACGGCACGGCCGGGAGCCGGGGTGTGGGCGCGCAGCTCGCGCACGCGGGTCATCTCATCCATGACGGGGTCAGCTCCGTGTCATCGGGGGTGAACGCGGGATCGGCGATCAGGGCCTCGCGCACTTTGCGACGGGCGCGGTTGAGACGGGACCGCACGGTGCCGAGGGGAATCCCGAGGGCCTCGGCGACCTCCTGGTATCCGAGGTCGGCCCAGGCGATGAGCAGCAGGACGTGCCGGTCGCCCGGCGACAGCGCGGCGAGCGCGCCGGCGAGCGGGGCCTGTGCGGCGAGACGGTCGTCGGAACGGTCGCTCCAGGCGTCGGCGAGCGGGTCCTCCCCGCTTCTCGCCATCGCCCGCAACGCCCGTTCCTCACTGCGCCGGTGGCCCCCGATGAGCTTCGCGGCGATCCCGTAGAGCCAGGGGCGGGCGCTGCCGCGGGCGGTGTCGTACCGGCGGCGGCTGCGGAAGGCGATGAGGAAGGTCTCCGCCATGATGTCCTCCGCGGCGCCCTCCCCGAGGCGGCGGGCGGCGTAGCGGTGGATGTCGGACGCGTGCCGGTCGTAGAGCAGGGCGAAGACGTCGGGGTGCGCCAGCGATTGGGCGACGACCTCGGCGTCATCGGGGGCGGCCGGCGGTCCGGTCACATCAGCTCCACGGGTCAAGCGGTCAGCCTGTCATCCCGTTGTTGTCCGCAGCGGCCCGAAAGGTTCACGGAAGCAGGGGCCAGTTTCGGTCAGGCTGTAGCGGGGTGTTCACCGTGCGGGACGGCATTCCGGTGACGCTCCGTGGCCGCCGGCGCGGTCCCGTCCGCGCCGCTCCCCCGCCGCCCGGCGCGCCGGCCCGGCCGCCGGCCGCGACGAGGCTCCGGTCCGCTCTTGCTTCGAGCGCGCTCCAAGGCGTTGGCTTGGTGTTCATGAAGTACACACAGCTCGGACGCACCGGACTCAAAGTCAGCCGTCTCGTCCTCGGCACGATGAACTTCGGTCCGCACACCACCGAGGCGGACAGCCATTCGATCATGGACGCCGCTCTCGGCGCCGGGGTGAATTTCTTCGACACGGCCAACGCCTACGGCTGGGGCGAGAACAAGGGCAACACCGAGAGGATCATCGGAAGCTGGTTCGCCAAGGGCGGCGACCGCCGGGACAAGGTCGTGCTCGCCACCAAGGTGTACGCCGATATGAGCCCCGACGGAAATCCCTGGCCCAATCACCACAAGCTCTCCGCGTTCAATATCCGCCGGTCCGTGGAGGCGAGTCTCCAGCGGCTCGGCACCGACCACATCGATCTCTACCAGTTCCACCACATCGACCGGGACACCCCGGTGGAGGAGATCTGGCAGGCCGTCGACACACTGATCCAGCAGGGCAAGATCCTTTATGCGGGATCGTCCAACTTCCCCGGCTGGAAGATCGCCCAGACCAATGAGAACGCCGCGCGGAAGGGGTCGTACGGGCTGGTCAGCGAGCAGTGCCTGTACAACCTCTACGAGCGCCGCGCGGAGATGGAGATCATCCCCGCCGCGCGGGAGTACGGCCTCGGGGTCATCCCCTGGTCGCCGCTGCACGGCGGGCTGCTCGGCGGAGTGCTCAAGAAGGAGTCGCAAGGACCCCGGCGGACCGCGGGTCTGGCGGCGGACTCGCTGAGCCGGCCCGGGGTGCGGGAGCAGGTCCAGGCGTACGAGGACCTGCTCGACAAGCACGGTCTGGCGCCGGGTGAGACCGCGCTGGCCTGGCTGCTGACCCGGCCGGGGGTGACCGGGCCCATCGTCGGGCCGCGCACCGCCGAACAGCTGGAGAGCGCGCTGCGCGCGGTGGAGCTGGAGCTGGGCGAGGAGCTGCTGACGGCGCTGGAGGAGATCTTCCCGGGGACGGGGCCGTCGCCGGAGGCCTTCGCCTGGTAGACGGGTGCGGCGCAGGTGCGGCGCCTGGCCGGGTGCCGGTGCCGTGCCGGTGGGTACGGAGTGGTGGGGGCCGGGTGGCGGCGGTGCGGCCGCCCGGCCCGGCCGGGGTGGGGTGGGTGTCAGACGCCGGCCACGGCCGCCACCGCGATGATCGCGAACATCAGCACGAGGACGCCCGCCATGATCTTGTTTCTGGTCTTGGAGTTCACCCCACGAGGTTAACCCGCGTCCCCCCCGTCCCTCGCGCCCAGGGGCCGGCCGCCGACCGTCTCGTGCCGGGGACCAGCCCCCGAACCCCCGCGCCTCAATCGCCGGCGGGGCTGGAATTCGTGCCTCAGCCCGCCGGAGAGGCTGAGCAAACCCGGCCCACCTGGGACACCTCCCAGAGGCAGCTCTGGGGGAGCTTGAGGACAGACCCCGCACAAACCCAGCCCGTCCGGCGTTTGAGGACGGACCCTGTGCGACAGGACCCCGCACAGACCGACCAACCCAGCCCGTCCGGGGGCACCTCCCAGAGGCAGCTCTGGGGGCGTTTGAGGGCAGACCCCGGGCCACAGGACCCCGCACCCCGCGGGCCACCGTCGGGGACCAGCCCCCGAACCCTCGCGCCTCAATCGCCCGGCGGGGCTGGAATTCGTGCCGGAGGCCCGGGCTGCGGGGGATCGTGCGGGGTGGGTCAGGCCGGGGTGGATACGCGGGGGTTGGGGCGGGGGCGCGGGACCACCGTCAGGTGCTTGTGGCCCCGGCGGAAGTCCACCTTGAGCCGCAACCCGCCCGCACGCGCCAGCATCACCCCCACCCCCAGCGCCGCCGCCAGCGAGATCGCCCCGCCCGCCGCCAGCCCCACCCGGGGCCCATACGCGTCGGTGATCCAGCCGAAGAGCGGCCCGCCCAGCGGCGTACCCCCCACGAAGACCATCATGAACAGACTCATCACCCGGCCGCGCACCGCCGGGTCCGTCGCCATCTGGATGCTGGAGTTGGCGGTGACATTGACCGTGAGGCCGAACATCCCCACCAGCACCATCACCAGGGCGAAGATCCAGAAAGTGGGGGCGACGGCGGCCACGATCTCCAGCGCCCCGAAGAGCACCGCCGCGCCCACCAGTATGCGGAGCCGCGAGGTGGCCCGCCGGGCCGCGAGCAGGGCGCCGGCCAGGGAGCCGACCGCCATCAGGGTGTTCAGCAGGCCGTAGGTGCTCGCGCCCGAGTCGTAGACGTCGTGGACGAAGGCGGTGAGCCAGATCGGGAAGTTGAAGCCGAAGGTGCCGATGAAACCGACGAGGACGATGGGCCAGATCAGCTCGGGGTGCGAGGAGACATACCTCAGCCCCTCCCGCAGCTGGCCCTTCCCGCGCGGGGCGCGGTCGACCCGGTGCAGATCGGCGGTGCGCATCAGCAGCAGCGCGGCGATGGGCGCGATGAAGGAGAGCCCGTTGAAGAGGAAGGCGTAACCGCTGCCGACAGCGGTGATCAGCACACCGGCGACGGCGGGTCCGACCAGCCGGGCGGACTGGAAGTTCGCGGAGTTCAGGCTGACCGCGTTGGCCAGTTGGTCCGGGCCGACGAGTTCGGCGACGAAGGTCTGCCGCGCCGGGTTGTCCACCACGGTGACCAGCCCGAGCAGGAAGGCCGTCAGATAGACGTGCCAGACCTGGACCTCTCCGGTGAGGGTGAGGACGGCGAGCGCGATTCCGGTGAGCCCCATCGCGGACTGGGTGCCCAGCAGCAGGGGGCGCTTGGGGAGGCGGTCGGCGAGCACCCCGCCGTACAGCCCGAAGAGCAGCATCGGCAGAAACTGCAGAGCGATCGTGATACCGACGGCGGACGCCGATCCGGTCAGGGTCAGAACCAGCCAGTCCTGGGCGATGCGCTGCATCCAGGTACCGGTGTTGGAGACCACCTGGCCGATGGCGAAGAGCCGGTAGTTCCGGATTCTCAGTGAGCTGAACATGGTCGCAGGGGAAGGTGCGGGTGCGGAGTCTGCTCCGGGTCCCGTACGCAAAAGTGTCGCCTCCTCGTTGTGTTTCCTACAGGTGCGCGAGCTTCTCCAGAACAGGGGCGGCGGCACGCAGCCTGGCCCATTCGTCCTCGTCCAGTCCCTCGGCGAGCTCCGCCAGCCAGGCGTTCCGCTTGCGGCGGCTCTCGTCGAGCATGGCCTCGGCCTGCTCGGTCTGGCTGACGACCTTCTGCCGGCGGTCGTCGGGGTGCGGCTCCAGCCGGACCAGTCCCTTGGCCTCCAGCAGCGCCACGATGCGGGTCATGGACGGCGGCTGGACATGCTCCTTGCGGGCCAGCTCGCCGGGGGTGGCGCTGCCGCAGCGGGCGAGGGTGCCGAGCACCGACATCTCGGTGGGGCTCAGCGACTCGTCGACGCGCTGGTGCTTCAGCCGCCGGCCCAGCCGCATCACGGCGGAGCGCAGAGCGCTGATGGCGGCGGCGTCGTCGGGGGGTACCGCGCCGGCGGCCACCTCGGCCACCTCGCGAGCGGGGTCGCGGGCGGCGCCGCCAGGGGACAGGTCAGACATGTTTGTTAGCATAACTCATTACCCTTCCTAAAGACCACCGGGTTCACGCGGATGCCCGCGAACACCGGCCGGCACGCCGGCACCCGCCGGCACCCGCCGGACGCGCGCGGGCGGCCCGGAACGGCTCCGGACGCGCGCGAGCGCCCGGACCGGCCGGTCCGGGCGCTCACCTCCGGGTGCCGCCGTGCGTCAGGTCAGCCCCAGCGCGGGCATCGCGTAGTAGAAGACGAAGACCGCCGAGACCGCGTACATCGCGACCGGCACCTCCCGGCCTCGGCCCGAGGCCAGGCGCAGCACGCTGAAGGCGATGAAGCCGATACCGATGCCGTTGGTGATCGAGTAGGTGAAGGGCATCATCACCATGGCCAGGAAGGCGGGCACCGCGAGGGTGAAGTCGCTCCAGTCGATGTCCCGGATCGAGCCGGCCAGGATCAGGAAGCCGACCGCCAGCAGGGCGGGGGTCGCCGCCTGGGAGGGGACCATGGTGGCGAGCGGGGTGAGGAAGAGCGCCACCGAGAAGAGGGCGCCGGTGACCACGGACGCCAGACCGGTGCGGGCGCCCTCGCCGACACCGGCCGTGGACTCGACGAAGCAGGTGGTGGCCGAGGACGAGGTCGCGCCGCCGGAGGCGACCGCGATGCCGTCCACGATGAGCACCTTGTTGATGCCGGGGAAGTTGCCGTCCTTGTCCATCAGCTTCGCCTCGTCGCCGACGCCCAGGATGGTGCCCATCGCGTCGAAGAAGCAGGACAGCAGCACGGTGAAGACGAAGAGCGCGCCGGTGAGGATGCCGACCTTCTCGAAGCCGCCGAACAGGCTCACCTCGCCGACCAGGCCGAAGTCCGGGGTGCTGAGCGGATTGCCCGGCCACTTCGGGGTGGTCAGACCCCAGCTCGGGACCTCGGCGAGCGCCTCGATGACCATCGCCACCACCGTCATGGCCACAATGGAGATCAGAATCGCGCCCGGCACCTTGCGGATGATCAGCACCAGGGTGAGCAGCGCGCCGAGGACGAAGACCAGGACCGGCCAGCCCAGCAGATGACCGCCGCTGCCCAGGGTGAGCGGCACGGTCGTCTGGGCCACGTCCGGAATGCGGGAGACGAAGCCCGCGTCCACCAGCCCGATGAGCATGATGAAGAGGCCGATACCGATCGCGATGCCCTTGCGCAGACTGCGCGGGACGGCGTTCATCACCCGTTCCCGCAGGCCCGAGGCGACCAGCAGCATCACCACGAAGCCCGCGAGCACCACCATGCCCATGGCGTCCGCCCAGGACATCCTGGGCGCGAGCTGGAGGGCGACGACGGTGTTCACGCCGAGACCGGCCGCCAGCGCGATCGGGACATTGCCGATGACACCCATGAGGAGGGTGGAGAAGGCGGCGGTCAGCACGGTGGCGGTGACGAGCTGGCCGTTGTCGAGCTGGTGCCCGTACATGTCCTTGGCGCTGCCGAGGATGATCGGGTTCAGCACGATGATGTACGCCATCGCGAAGAAGGTGGCGAAGCCTCCGCGCACCTCGCGGGCGACGGTGGAGCCGCGCTCGGAGATCTTGAAGTAGCGGTCCAGGCCGCTGGGGGTGCCCTTCGGCGAGTGCTCGGGGGCGGCGGCGTCGGCCGACGGGGTCATTCCGTCCTCATCACTGGCTTGGCTTGGATATTCCTACGAATGAATCAGGTCAGGGGCAAACCGTTTCAGTATGAACATATGAACGGATGATCGCCATCTTCGCGCGTAGACCCGTGCGGCGCCCGGCCCGACCGGCCCCCGACCGGCCCCCGGAAGGCCCCTGGAAGGCCACCCCTGCCGGCCGACCGGGTGGGCCTACACTCCAGACATGGCGAAGTGGACTCCCCGGCACGAGGCACCCGAACCCCTGGAGGGGCCCGTGGTCGCCACCATCACCGGTGGCACGATCATCTGGTTCGTCCTCTTCCTGGTGCAGATCCCCTTCTACGGCTGGTTCGCCGACCGCGATCTGATGTGGTGGGTGTGGACCTGTCTGGCCGGCGCCGGGCTGGGCCTGATCGGCATCTGGTACGTCCGCGGGCGCGACGCCGCCATCAAGCGCGCGGAGGCCGCGCGGCGCTCGGCGGAGAACTCCGCGGCGGAGTAGACCGGGCGGCCCGTACGGCCGGGACACGGCCCGTTTCCCGACGGGTGGAGCCGCCGCTCCTTCCGTACCGTACGGACCATGACGCAGCGTGCGGGGATCGACACGGAAGACCCTGAGCCGGACGGCGGGGCCCGTGCCCGGCGGGACCACCGGACCGGGCCGCTCATCGACGCGGGCTCCGAACTCGACCCCGTCCACCCCGTCCGGCTGCCCGAGGCGCGCGCCCGGGCCACCGGGCTGACCTCCGCCGAGGTCGCGGAACGGATCGCGCGGGGCGAGGTCAACGACGTACCCGTGCGCTCCTCCCGCTCCATCGGGGAGATCGTCCGGGCCAATGTCCTCACCCGCTTCAACGCCCTCATCGGTGTGCTCTGGGCGGTCATGCTGGTGGTCGCGCCGATCCAGGACAGCCTCTTCGGCTTTGTGATCGTCGCCAACACCGGGATCGGCATCGTCCAGGAGCTGCGGGCCAAACGGACCCTCGACGGGCTCGCGGTCATCGGCGAGGCGAAGCCGACCGTACGGCGCGACGGACGGGCCGCCGAGGTCTCCACCTCCGCGATCGTCCTCGGGGACCTGGTGGAGCTGGGCCCCGGCGACAAGGTCGTCGTGGACGGCGAGGTGGTGGAGTCGGAGAGCCTGGAGATCGACGAGTCGCTGCTCACCGGCGAGGCCGACCCCGTGCTCAAGCGGCCCGGGGACCGGGTGATGTCGGGGAGCTTCGTCGTCGCGGGCGGCGGCTCCTTCACCGCCACCCGGGTGGGCCGCGAGGCCTACGCCGCGCAGCTCGCCGAGGAGGCGTCCCGCTTCACCCTCGTCCACTCCGAGCTGCGCAGCGGCATCAGCACCATCCTCAAGTACGTGACCTGGATGATGATCCCGACCGCGACCGGGCTCGTCATCAGCCAGCTGATCGTCAAACAGAGCAACCTCAAGGACTCCATCGCCCGGACCGTGGGCGGGATCGTGCCGATGATCCCCGAGGGGCTGGTGCTGCTCACCTCCGTCGCCTTCGCCATCGGGGTGATCCGGCTCGGCCGCCGGCAGTGCCTGGTGCAGGAGCTGCCCGCGATCGAGGGGCTCGCCCGGGTGGATGTGGTCTGTCTCGACAAGACCGGCACCCTCACCGAGGGCGGGATGGACGTGACGGAGGTGCGGACCCTCGGCGGGGCGGACGAGGACCGCGTACGGAAGGTGCTCGGCGCCCTCGGCACCGCCGACCCGCATCCCAACGCCTCCCTCCGGGCGATCGCCGACGCCCACCCCGACCACGGCGGACTGCTCGCCACCGACACCCTTCCCTTCTCGTCGGCCCGCAAATACAGCGGTGCGAGCCTCACCGGGGGCGAGGGCGGGGGCTCCTCCGTCTGGCTCCTGGGCGCGCCCGATGTGCTGCTGCCCGGCGGCGCGCCGGAGCTGTCCGGGATCGACGCGCTCAACGAGCAGGGGCTGCGGGTGCTGCTGCTGGCCGAGTCGGACGTCCCGCTGGACTCCCCGGCGGTCGCCGACGGCGTCCGGCCCGCCGCGCTCGTGGTGCTGGAGCAGCGGCTGCGGCCCGACGCGGCGGACACCCTGCGGTACTTCGCCGAGCAGGTCGTCAGCGCCAAGGTGATCTCCGGGGACAACGCGGTCTCCGTGGGCGCGGTGGCGGCGAAGCTCGGGCTCCCGGGCGCCGAGCACACCGTCGACGCGCGCGCCCTGCCCGCCGAACGCGACGCCATGGCGGCGGAGCTGGAGGCGCGCACCGTCTTCGGCCGGGTCACCCCGCAGCAGAAGCGGGACATGGTGGGGGCGCTCCAGTCCCGGGGGCACACGGTCGCCATGACGGGGGACGGGGTCAACGACGTCCTCGCCCTCAAGGACGCGGACATCGGGGTCGCGATGGGCTCGGGGTCCGAGGCGACCCGGGCGGTGGCCCAGATCGTGCTGCTGAACAACAGCTTCGCCACGCTGCCGTCGGTGGTGGCGGAGGGGCGGCGGGTGATCGGGAACATCACCCGGGTGGCCACGCTCTTCCTGACGAAGACGGTGTACTCGGTGCTGCTGGCGGTGCTGGTGGTGTGCAGCCAGGTGGAGTACCCGTTCCTGCCCCGGCATCTGACGCTGATCTCGACGCTGACGATCGGGGTGCCGGCCTTCTTCCTGGCGCTGGCCCCCAACAGGGAGCGGGCGCAGCCGCACTTCGTGCGCCGGGTGATGCGGTACGCGATCCCGGCGGGGGTGGTGGTGGCGGCGGCCACCTTCACCACGTATCTGCTGGCCCGCGCGCACTACAGCGGCCCGGGCGCGCTCCAGGCGGAGACCAGCGCGGCGACGCTGACGCTGTTCCTGGTGTCGATGTGGGTGCTGGGGATCGTGGCGCGGCCGTACACATGGTGGCGGGTGTGTTTGGTGGGGGCGATGGGGGCGGGGTTTGTGGTGGTGTTGGCGGTGCCGTGGTTGCAGGAGTTCTTCGCGTTGCGGTTGGTGGGGGTGGGGGTGCCTTGGGGGGCGGTGGGGGTGGGGGTGGTGGGGGCGGGGTTGCTGGAGGTGGGGTGGCGCTGGGCTGCCCGGGGGGTGTCCGCCTCGCGGTGACCCGATGGCCGGGTCCGGGGGCGCCGCCCCTGCCGCTGCCCGCCGTCCGCGGCGCACCCGCGCAGCCCCTCCGGGGGCGAGCCGCGCCGGCCTCGCGGGGGCGGGCCGAGGCACAAGATCCGCCTCGCCGGGCGGGCCGAGGCACGCGTTCCAGCCTCGCTGGGAGGTGCCCCCAGACCGGCTGGGTGTGCCGGACCGGCTGGGATTGCTCGGGCTACCTGGGGTGCGGGGTCCGTCCTCAAACTCCCCCGGAGCTGCCTCTGGGAGGTGCCCCCAGACGGGCTGGGATTGCCTGCTGCGCGGGGGCCGTCGTCGAATGGTGGGCGGGCTCACATGGTTCAGGCGGGTGGCCCGGTGCTCAGCGGGTCATCGGCTCACCCATCCGGAGTCGAACCAGCGGTCCCGCGCCAGCTCCTCCGTACGGGACGGGTCCTCCAGCAGCGCCGCGACCTCGAACCGCCGGGACCACTGGCCCGCCGCCCAGGCGAGTCCGGCGGCGACGCCCTCCAGGGTCGCGGCATGGAGCACACCGTCGGGGGTGCGGTGCCAGTCCAGCGCGGCACCGCCCGCGATCAGCTCGTCGTGCTCGATGTACGCGGCGGGGGTCGCGGGACCGAGCAGGACCCGGACCGGGTCCGGGACCCGGTGCTCCTCCCCCTCGGTCGTCACCTCGGCGGTGACCGTCTCGCTCAGCCTGCGGACCTGGAGCAGCTCACCCAGCTCCCCGGCCCGCTCCGGGGCGACGGGCAGCAGCGGCAGACCATCGGCGAGGGGCAGCAGATCGGGGGCGTCGGCGATCACCGCGTCCCGCGCGTCCACCACCCGCACCTCGCCGTCGACGACCGCCCGCAGCTCGTCGGGGAGGGTCACCTGCTCCGGGTCCAGCTCGGCGAGGGCGCTGTAGAGGCCGTGGAGCTGCGCGGGTCGCACCGGGAGATCCGGGTCGGCGAGCCGGCCCAGCAGTTCGGCGGCGCCGCCCGGCTCGTCGAGGAGGTCGGCGGCAGAGGTCCGTACCCCCAGCGCGCGCAGCACCTGGGCGTCGTCGAACCCGGTGGCGTCCACCGCCTCGTACAACCCCTCCAGCAGGGGATCGCCCCCGGCGGCACGGAGCCCGGCGGGGCGGCGGCCGTCGAGGACGGGGTGGTCGCGCAGCCACCACGCGGTGTAGGGGCGGACGGTCTCGGTGGTGCCGTCCGGGAGCAGGACGCGCACGGGCTGGGTGAGCGCGTCCCGCAGCGGCGGCCGGGCGAGCAGTGCGAGGGCCTGCGGCCAGCAGTCGTCGTCCACGAGGTCCAGATCGCGCACGGCGACGATCTCGGTGGCGACGGGCGGGACGGGGGTGTCGGGCAGCCGGTCGAGGACGTCCTCGCACCAGACGTCGACGGCGTCGAGGAGGCCGGCGTCGTCCGGTTCGGCCCAGTCGCCGTCGCGGGGCTCCAGCTCGTCGGGGTCCAGGACGACGTCCGTGGCGCGTACGAGGGTGAAGTCGGCCAGCACTCCGCAGGCGGCCAGCGGCCGCTGTCCCCAGCGGGCGGCGAGGCCGGCGTCGCAGAGCGCGAGTTCGTCCTCGCGCATGACCAGGGCGAAGGGGCTGCCGGGCAGCACCAGCTCGCCGGCGGGGGCCGGTTCGCCCTCGTCGTCGGGGAGGGCGAGAGCGCCGAGCCAGGGCTCGTCGCCGGGTTCGAGGTCGGCGTCCCGGACGAGGCCGAGGACCGTGTCGGCGAGTTCCTCGGCGTCGGGGGCGTCCTCGTCCCAGATCTCGCCCGCGTCGAGGGAGGCGGCGACGGCGGCACGGACCTGAGGAGTGGTCAGAACGGCGCGGGGGGTGGCGGGGAGGGCGCCCAGCTTCTCCAGGAGGGGGTGGGCGGCGTCCGGGTGGACGACCTTGAGGCCGAGCCGGGCGAGGCTCGCGGGGGTGTCCGGCAGCGGGAGGAGGGTCTGGCGGGGCCCGATGGTGGTGCGGCCGTCCGCGAGCGGGACGGGGAGGCCGGTCAGGCGCTCCGGGTCGACACCCGCGAGGCTGTCGTAGAGCCGCCGCCACCAGGACGGTTCGCGCTCCAGACCGGCCAGGCGGTCGACGGCCTCGGTCAGCGGGACCCGGGCGACGCCGAGGGTGCGCAGCTCCGCCCGGCGCTCCAGACCGGCGGGGAGCAGGGACGGCAGCACCTCGGCGAGGACCCGCACCGTGTCGGCGCCGGCGCCCTCCAGGACCTCGGCCTCGATGGGGCGCAGGGCTGCGGGGGCGGCGCGGTCCGGCAGCCCGGTGTCCTCGCCGGAGGTGTCCCGGGGGGCGGCGGCGGGCTCCAGGAACGCCGTGCGCGGCAGCAGTCCGAGGACGGCCGCGCGCAGCGCCCCGTCCAGCTCGCCCTTGCCGAGCGGGCCCGGGACCAGGTCGATGGTGCCGGTGGTGACGGGCCGCCAGTCGCCGAGGAGTCCGGTGTACGCCCGGGCCGCGCGCTCCACGAGGAAGTCGGTGAGGGGGCCGGGGGCGGGGTGGCGCCGGGTGGTGTCCAGCGGGAAGGAGGCGATCAGCAGGGCCGGGATGCCGAGGGGCTCGTCGGTGGGGGTGGGGGCGTGGACGACGGGGGCCGTGCGCGGGTGGGCGGGGGTGCCGTCCCCGTCCACGGGGACGGCCCAGGTGACGGACCAGTGGGGGCGCAGCCGCTCCTCGATCGGGCGGTCGCGGAGGAGTTCCGGGGCGATGGGGCCGCCGTCGGTGACGGCCCGCCAGCGGCGGTCGCCGTGGGCGCTGTCGCGGATGTGGACGTAGGGGCCGTCGGTGGAGCGGTGGAGTTCGCGGGTGGAGCCGGGGGTCTCGACGACGATCTCGGAGAGGCCGGGGAGGGTGAGGAGGAGGGCGTCGTCGATGGAGGCGAGGAGGCGTTCGACGAGGTCGACAGCGGCGCCGTCGCGCAGGGGCAGCACGACGACCGTGTCGTAGCCGTCCGGGGCGGGGCCCTCGGCGGGGAGCGGGAGCCGCAGCAGGGGGACCTGGCCGTCGCGGCGGCGGAGTTCGTCGCCGAGGCCGGGGCTGGTGGCGGCGGCGTCCTCGGTGAGGGCGCGGGCCTCGGCGAGGGACCAGCGGACGCCGCCGTGGTGGCTGAGGACGGCGGGGTCGTCGCTGACCGCGAGGACGGAGGCGAAGCCGACGCCGAAGCGGCCGACGGTGTCGCCGTCGTCGCGCTTGGCGGAGGCGCGGAGGGTGCTGAGGGATTCGACGCCGGCGGCGTCGAGGGGGGCGCCGGTGTTGGCGGCGGCGAGGACGGCGGGGGTGTCGCCCGCGGCGGGCCGGAGGGTGAGGCGGAGGCGGCCGGGGGTGCCGGCGCGGGCGGCGGCGTCGGCGGCGTTCTGGGCGAGCTCGACGACGAGGCGGTCGCGGTAGCCGCCGAGGACGAGGTCCTCTTCGGCGTTGGCGTCCTCGCGGAAGCGGGCGGGGGTGGTGCGCCATGCGTCGAGCACCCCGCGCCGCAGGTCGGCGGTCCCGAAGGGGTCTGCCCACTCGGTGGTCGTGAGGGTCACGGGGGTGCTCCGCTCTGTGGGGATGGGCTTCGGCTGAAGGTACAGCTTCCCCTCGTCCCCCCGGGCCACGGTCCGCCCACCGACCCGCTTTGCCCCCAATCCGTCCACCCCGCACCACCAGTCTCGCTTGCGAGCCGAGGCACGAAATCCCGTGGCCCGCAGCGTGCGGGGCCCTGTGGCGCGGGGGCCGCCCTCAATCTCCCCCAGAGCTGCCTCCGGGAGGTGCCCCCAGCCAGGCTGAGATTCCCAGCCCCGCCGGCGACCTGAGCCGCACCACCCCAGCCCCGCCGACAACCTGAGCAACTCAAGCCCC
Organism: Streptomyces sp. NPDC001985; assembly: GCF_040296845.1. Taxonomy (NCBI): domain Bacteria; kingdom Bacillati; phylum Actinomycetota; class Actinomycetes; order Kitasatosporales; family Streptomycetaceae; genus Streptomyces; species Streptomyces sp. NPDC001985. The sequence continues at coordinate 33,082 of NZ_JBEOYB010000039.1, read as the reverse complement.
TCCGGCAACCTGAGCATCCCAAGCCCCTCCGGCAACCTGAGCATCCCAAGCCCCCTCAGGTGACCTGAGCATCCCAAGCCCCTCCGGCGACCTGAGAAACCCAAGCCCCGCTGGCGACCTGAGCAACTCCAGCCCCCTCGGGTGACCTGAGCAACCCCAGCCCCGCTGGCGACCTGAGAAACCCCAGCCCCCCTCGGATGACCTGAGAAACCCCAGCCCCTCCGGTGACCTGAGCAACTCCAGCCCCTCCGGCGATTGAGGAGCGGGGGTTCGGGGGCTGGCCCCCGACCGTGGCCCGCGGGATGCGGGGTCCTGTGGCACAGGGTCCGTCCTCAATCTCCCCCAGAGCTGCCTCTGGGAGGTGCCCCCAGACGGGCCGGGTTTGCTCGGGCCACCCGTAGCGCGGGGTCCGTCCTCAAACTCCCCCGGAGCTGCCTCCGGGAGGCGCCCCCAGACCGGCCGGGGGCGCCGGACAGGCTGGGATTGCTCGGGCTCCCCGTGGCGCGGGAGCGGGGCTAGGTCGTCTCTTTCGGATCTTGCCGGGCTCGCGAGCCCCGGCACCGATCCGGCCTGATCCGAAAGAAACTCCCTAGGAGTGGCCCAGGTCGTCATCGGGGGTGGGGGTCAAGGGGAAGGCATCGGTCGCCACCGAGTCGAAGACGGGGGCGGGGGGCTGGGGGGTCTTCGGCATGACCGCCGCCTCGGAGTGCCCACCACACCCGTACGCCAGCGACACCACCCTCCCGTCCGCCGGCGAGTACTCATTCGCGCACACCCCGAACGCCTGCCCCAACGACCCCGCGATCGGCATCAGAAACCCGCACGTCACACACGCCGCAGGCGCCGCCTGCGCCATCGGCGTCTTCGCCCCGAACGACTCCTCCCAGCGGTCAGCCGCGATGTGCAGGCCGTAGCGCGACAGCACCCGCGCCCGCCGCATCCCCAGCTCCTCCGCCACCGCGGCGATCTGCCCGCGCGCGTTGGTGACCGTGTCCGCGGGGGCGCGGTCGGTCAGCTCGGCGTCCTCCGCCTCGACGCGTTCGGCCAGGTCGTGGGAGGTCTGGGCGATCACCGAGTTCGGCGGCGGCGCGTCCTCCCCGGTGAAGCCGGGCTCCAGCCGGAGATCCTCCGCCTCGGTGGGCAGCAGGTCCCCAGGGCCCAGGTCACCCGGGCGCAGCCGCTCGCTCCAGGGCACCCACTCGGGGGCGAGGAGCGCGTCGGGCCCCGGCAGCAGGACGGTCTCGTCCAGCGTGACGTTCTTCGCGCGGGAGGCCCGCGCCACAGTCACCGCCCAGCGCCAGCCCCGGTACCCGGGCTCCTTGCACTCGAAGAAGTGTGTGACGACACGATCCCCCTCCGAGACAAGGGACACATGCTCCCCGACCACCCCGGGGGCGGCGGCCTCCTCGGCAGCCGACCGGGCGAGGTCTACCGCCTCGGCGCACAGGCGGTCAGGGGTTCGGCTTCGCGTCGTCGCAGCACTCACAGGTCTCGCTTCTCTCCTACGCCGTCTCACGGGTGCGCCTGCCGAGTCGTGAGGAACGGGCCGCAGGCGGAGCGGACCAGGGGGCCGCATCGACGTCCGCGCCCGGACCAACCCGTCCCGGGCACACCTACCGCCATCCATTCTGCGGGATGCCGAAGAGGCGCGCGGCCGGGAACAATCGCCGGTGGCGCGCTACGCACGCTACCCCTTCCGCAGCCCCGCGCCCACCTGCGCGCTCCAACAAGGGGTCAACCAGTGACCCCGCTCCGGCGCATCGCGCGTGTTCTCAGCGGTCCTTGGGGCACTATGACGAGGTGGCAGCCGCCAGGTCGTCCCAGGGGCCCGGAGCGCTCGGCAGAGCGTGCCGGGCGGTCGGGCGTGCCCTGCGGATGCCGTTCACGGGCACCGGCCGCCGGATCAGACGGGCCACCCACGCGCACGGCGCGGGCGAGTCGGGCCTCGGCCGGCTGATCGAGCTGCACGCCGTGAACGGCGCGGGCGATGTCATGATCACCGTCGCCCTGGCGTCCACGGTCTTCTTCTCCGTCCCCACCGACGAGGCACGCGGCCGGGTCACCCTCTACCTGGCGATCACCCTCGCCCCCTTCGCCCTGCTGGCGCCCGTGATCGGCCCGCTGCTCGACCGGATTCCGCACGGCCGCCGCGCGGCGATGGCGGGCGCGATGGGCACCCGGGCGCTGCTGGCGCTGGGGCTCTCGGGCGCGGTCGCCACCGGGGGCCTTGAGCTGTATCCGGCGGCGCTGGGGGTGCTGGTCGCGTCGAAGGCGTACGGGGTGGTCCGCAGCGCGGTCGTGCCCCGGCTGCTGCCGGCGGGGTTCTCGCTGGTCAAGGCGAACTCCCGGGTCACCCTCGCGGGCCTGCTGGCGACGGGCGCCGCCGCGCCGATCGGGGCGGGGCTGCACCGGATCGGCCCGGAGTGGACGCTGTACGGAGCGTGTGCGCTCTTCGTCCTCGGGACGTACTGGGCGCTGAAGCTGCCGCCGAAGGTGGATTCGGCGAAGGGCGAGCGGAAGGCGCGGATTCTGCCGCTGGGGCAGCGGAAGCCGGGGCTGCGGACGGTCGGCCCGTCGGTGCTGCACGGGCTCCAGGCCAATGCCTCCTTCCGGATGCTCTCCGGGTTCCTCATCTTCTTCCTGGCGTTTCTGCTGCGGGAGCATCCGCTGGCCGGGCAGAGCGCGGCGGTGTCGCTGGGGCTCGTGGGGGTCGCCGCCGGTCTCGGCAACGCGCTGGGGACGGCGGTGGGGGCCTGGCTGAAGGCCCGGGGCCCGGAGCTGATCATCGCCACGGTGCTGGCGGTGCTGCCGGCGGCGGCGGTGCTGGCGGCGGTCTTCTTCGGGGCGGGGATGGTCGCGGTGCTCGCGGCGACGGCGGGGCTCTGCCAGGCGCTGGCGAAGCTGTCCCTGGACGCGCTGATCCAGCGGGATGTGCCGGAGGAGGTGCGGACCTCGGCGTTCGCCCGCTCCGAGACGGTGCTCCAGATGTCGTGGGTGGTGGGCGGGGGCATCGGGATGCTGCTGCCGCTCAACGGGGTCCTGGGGATGGGTGTGGCGGCGGGGATCGTCTGCACGGGGGCGGCGCTGGCGGGGCGCGGGCTGCTGGTCGCGGGTCGCCCAGGCCACCGCCCGCGCCCGAGGGTCGCCTGAGCCCCACCGGGGTACGTGAGCCCTGCCGGGGTACGTGAGCCCTGCCGGGAGCCACCCGCACCCCACCGGAAGCCGTGCGCACCCGAAGCCACCCGCACCCCGCCCGCACCCCGCCCGGGGGCGCCCGGAACCCGCCGGGGGCCCGCACCCCGCCCGGGGCGACCGGAAACCCCCTGGCCCCCAGCCTCCCCCGGCACGCCCCGGCCGGCCTCCCCGGGCCGGGCCCGTCCCCCGCGCCCGCCCTCTCCCCCGGTCCGGATTCCGCTGGTTCGGGTTCCCCGAGCGCGGCGCGCCGGACCCCCGCGCGGGAAGGCACGGCGGGACCGATAGCCTTTTGGCCATGACCGTTGCGATCTTCTCCGGCAGGCGCCGCCGGGCCGCTGCCACCATCGGCGCCGTCTCCGCCGGGCTCCTCGTACTCTCGGCCTGCGAAAAGCCGACCCCCCTCGCGACCGTCACGGTCGGCCCGGAGTCCGTCCACTCCGAGGCGGCCTGCTACAACGACGGCAAGGCGATCAAGGAGTCCCTGGTCGAGGAGTGCCTGAACAAGACCGGTAAGACCATCAAGGTCGCCATGGAGGACCGCATCCACTTCGGGGTCGACCCGTCGGTCGCGGAGAACGGCTGGACCCTGTTCATCGGCGGCCAGCAGGCCGAGCAGGAGCCGTTCAAGAAGACGTACCGGACCATCTCCGCCAGCTCGTTCTTCACCTCGCAGACCGGCGAGGCCCCCAGCAAGACGAACATCAGCATCGTCGAGACCAAGACCGACAGCAAGAAGCTCCTCGGCATCTGGCAGTTCACGCTCGAGAAGAAGTAGCGCGGGGGCCGGGGCGTGCGCGTACTGGTCGTGACCGCGGTGGCGGCGGAGGCGGACTCCGTCTCCGCCGGGCTCACCACGGCCGCGGCGCGGGTGCTCGCCGCCGGGGTCGGACCGGCGGCCGCCGCCGCCGCCACCGCGACGGAGCTGTCCCTGGCCGCGCACCGGGGCTCCCCCTATGACGTGGTGATCTCCGCCGGTATCGGGGGCGGCTTCCGGCCGCACGCGCCCGTCGGCTCCCTGGTGGTCGCCGACGCGATCGTGGCCGCCGATCTCGGCGCCGCCGGGCCGGACGGCTTTCTCTCCGTCGCGGAGCTGGGCTTCGGCCGCGCCACCCATCTGCCGCCCGCCGGTCTCGCCGCCCGCGCGGCCGAGGCGGCCGGCGCCCTGTACGCGCCGGTCCTGACCGTCTCCACGGTCACCGGAACGGCCGAGCGCGCCGCCGAGCTGAGCCGGTGTCACCCCCGGGCCGCCGCCGAGGCGATGGAGGGCTTCGGGGTCGCCGAGGCCGCCGCCGCCCACGGGCTGCCGGTGCTGGAGGTCCGGGCGATCTCCAACGCCGTGGGGCCGCGCGACCGGGACGCCTGGCGCGTCGGGGACGCGCTGGCCGCGCTGCGGACCGGCTTCCAGCGGATCGGCCCCCTCCTGGAGGAGTCGTCATGACCCTGCGGATCTCCTACTCCCCCTGCCCGAACGACACCTTCGTCTTCGACGCGTGGGCCCACGGCCGGGTCCCCGGCGCACCCCCCGTGGAGGTGACGTTCGCGGACATCGACATCACCAACCAGCTGGCCGAGCGCGGCGAGGGCGACATCCTGAAGGTGTCGTACGCCGTGCTGCCGTGGGTCCTCGACGAGTACACCCTGCTGCCGTGCGGCGGGGCGCTGGGCCGGGGCTGCGGCCCGCTGGTCCTCACCCGGGAGCCGGGGACGGATCTGCGCGGCAGAACCGTCGCGGTCCCGAGCGAGCGTTCGACGGCGTATCTGCTCTTCCGGCTGTGGGCCGCCGACCAGGTCCCGGGCGGGGTCGGCGAGGTGGTCGTCCTGCCGTTCCACGAGATCATGCCGGCGGTCCGGGACGGCCGGGTGGACGCCGGGCTCGTCATCCACGAGGCCCGCTTCACCTACCGCTCGTACGGGCTCCACCGGCTGGCCGACATGGGCGAGCACTGGGAGTCCGCCACCGGGCTCCCCATCCCGCTCGGCGCGATCATCGCCAGACGCTCGCTGGGGACGGAGACGCTGGAGCTGCTGGCGGAGTCGATCCGCGCCTCGGTACGGATGGCCTGGGACGACCCGGAGGCGTCCCGGCCGTATGTGCGCGAGCACGCGCAGGAGATGGACCCGAAGGTGGCGGACCAGCACATCGGTCTGTACGTCAACGAGTTCACCGCCGACCTGGGGGAGGACGGCTACGCGGCGGTGCGCGGGCTGCTCACCCGGGCGGCGGCCGAGGGGCTCGTACCGCCGCTGAGACCGGGCGCGCTCACCTTCGGCTGACCCTCCCCTTGGAGGAAGCCGAGGAGCCGAGGAACCGCGGGGCCGAGGAACCGCGGGGCCGAGGGGCCGGCCCCGGGCGCGCCGGGGCCGCCGACGGCGGGAGGCGGTCAGACGTCGAGCTGGTCGGCCACGGCCCGCAGCAGACCGGCGATCTTCGCGCCGTGGACCTTGTCGGGGTAGCGGCCCCGCTCCAGCATCGGGGTGATGTTCTCCAGGAGCGTCGTCAGGTCCTGCACGATGGACGCCAGCTCATCGGGCTTGCGCCGCTGCGCCGCCGCGACGGAGGGGGTGGGGTCGAGGATCGTCACGGAGAGCGCCTGGTCACCGCGCTGGCCCGCGACCACGCCGAATTCGACGCGCTGGCCCGGCTTGAGCGCGTCGACCCCGTCGGGCAGCACGGACGAGTGAACGAAGACGTCTCCGCCGTCGTCGCGGGAGAGAAAGCCGAAGCCCTTCTCGCTGTTGAACCATTTGACCTTGCCGGTAGGCACGTCTGTCCTCGTCTTCGTACTCATTGGGGCGCTGGGGCCACCGGAAGCTTGTCGCCGGGATTCGGCTCGGGAAGCACTGCTCTGGAAGCACTACAGCGGGTCGACCGACCCGCCGAACCCAAGGCTAATGGTCCAGGGGCTGCTGACAAGACGTCGCCGATCGGTTCCTACTCGCTGGGAACTACCCTGGCCGGATGACTGCTACTCCTGCCGCACCGGGTGACGGACTGGTCCGTACCGGTGGCATTGTCTTCGTCGTCGGCGCCGTGGCCACCCTGGTCACGATGGCACCGCTCTTTCTGGGGACGGACCCGTTTCCGCCGATCGCCTATGCGGTCTGCATGCTGATGGGCGTCGGATTCATGATCGCCGGGGCGGGGGTGCTGCGTTCGATCGCGGCTCAGCGGCGCGCCGCGAAGTCCGCCGCCTAGGCCCGTGCCCCCAGGTGCCCGCGCAGCCACGCCGGGAAGGCCGTGAGGTCGTCGAGTACCACATCCGCACCCTCTTTCCGCAGCTCAGCGGCGGTGCAGGGGCCGGTGGGCACGGCGACGGAGAGGGCTCCGGCGGTGCGGGCGCCGCGGACGTCGCCGATATGGTCGCCGACGTAGACACCCGCGCCGTGCTCATGGAGCGCCTCCGCCTTGGCCTCCGCCCAGAGCCAGCCGATGACGGCGTCGGGCGCCATCCCCAGATGGGTGAGATGGAGCCTGGCGTTCGGCTCGTGCTTGGCCGTGACGACGATGGCCCGGCCGCCGGACTCCTGAACCGCGGCGATGGCCTCGCGCGCGCCGGGGAGGGCCTTCGTGGGCGCGATCGCGTACTCCGGATACAGCGCACGGTAACGATCGCCCATGGCCTGAATCTGATCATCGGGAAACCAGTGCGCCAGCTCCTGCTCCAGCGGCGGGCCCAGCCGGGTGACGGCGAGATCGGCGTCTATCCACACACCCGTCTCCTCGGTGAGCGCCCGGTAGGCGGCGCGGATGCCGGGGCGGGAGTCGATGAGGGTCATGTCGAGGTCGAACCCGACGGTGAGCGGGGCGGGCCCGGAGGCCGGCTCGCGGGGGTGCGGCGGGGTGGGAATCAGGGGACTCATAGGGCCAATTGTGCCCATACCCGGCCCATCCATGGCCTTTACACGTGACCTTTACACTTAGCCAAGCCTAACCATGCCCCGCCGGTCGCCGGACCGGCGCCCGCACCCCTGATTGGTACTCATGTCCGCCAGACGTGCGCTCGCGGTCCGCCGCATCGGCTGGACGGCAGCGGCCCTCGCGGCCCTGCTGATCGCGGTCCTGCTGAGCCTTGCGGTGGGGGCGCGCGCCGTCGCGCCGTCCGCCGTGTTCGACGCCCTGCTCAACGGGGGCGCCGGCGACGACGCCCGGGTCGTGCGCGAGTTGCGCGTCCCGCGCACGGTGATCGCCGTCCTGGTCGGCGCGGCCCTCGCGGTGGCGGGCGCCGTGATGCAGGGCATCACCCGCAACCCCATCGCCGACCCGGGGATTCTCGGGATCAGCCAGGGCGCTTCCGTGGGGGTGGTGATCGCCATCGCGTTCCTGGGGGTGCACACCCTGTCGGGGTACGTCTGGTTCGGCTTCCTGGGTGCCGCGCTCACCTCGGTGGCGGTGTACGCCATCGCCTCGGCCGGGCGCGGCGGCGCCACCCCGGTGAAGCTGGCGCTCGGCGGGGCGGCGATCAACGCGCTCCTGGTGGCCGTCGTGACGGCGATCCTCACCACCAAGGGCTCCACCCTGGACGAGTTCCGCTTCTGGCAGGTGGGGTCGGTCGCCGGGCGGGACGCCGAGGTGATCTCGCAGGTCTGGCCGTTCCTGCTGCTGGGCCTGGTGCTGGTGGCCTCGGTGGCCCGGGGGCTCGACGCGCTGGCGCTCGGCGAGGACATGGCGAAGGGGCTGGGCCAGAACGTCGCCGCCGTGCGGATCGTGGGCGGCCTCGGCGCCACGGTCCTCACCGGGGCCGGGGTGGCGGCGGCGGGCCCGATCGCCTTCATCGGCCTCGCGGTCCCGCACATCGTCCGGGCGATCGTCGGCACCGACCACCGCTGGGTGCTGCCGCTGGCGGCGCTGGCCGGCCCGGTGGTGCTGCTGGTGGCGGACACGGCGGGCCGGGTGGTGATCCCGCCGGGAGAGGTGCCGGCCGGGGTGATGACCGCCCTGATCGGGGTGCCCTTCCTGGTCGCCCTGGTCCGCCGGAAGACGGTCCCGGCATGAGCGGGGCGGGACGCCGGGCCGGCGCAGCCGGACGATCCACCACCACCACGGGGGGCCACAGATGAGCACCACCACCGTCCGCCCCGCCGGATACACCGTCGTACGGGCCCGGGGGGCGGCCTTCCTCGTGCACCGGCGGGCCGCGCTGACCGCGGCCGGGCTCGGGGTGCTGCTGGCCGCGGTCTGTGTCGCGTACCTCTCCGTCGGCGAGAGCTTCGTCGCCCCCGGCGAGGTGGTGCGGGTGGTCCTCGGGCAGCCCTCCGGCCACGAGCTGGTCGTGGGGACGCTGCGGCTGCCCCGGATGACCGTCGCCCTGCTCGTCGGACTCGCCTTCGGGGTCGCGGGCGCCCTCATCCAGACCGTCGCCCGCAATCCGCTGGCCAGCCCGGACATCATCGGCATCAGCCAGGGCGCGACAGCGGTGACCGTCGCCGGGATGGCCTTCGGGTTCTCCTCGGCGGCCCTGCTGCCGTATCTCTCGGTCGCCGGCGGGCTGGCCGCCGCCCTGCTGGTCTATCTCTTCGCCTGGCGCGGCGGGCTGCACGCCACCCGCTTCGTCCTCATCGGCATCGGCTTCGGGGTCGCCCTGCGCTCGGTGACGCTGCTCTTCATGACCAAGACCGACCATGTGGTCGCCCAGCAGGCGCACATCTGGATGTCCGGCTCGGTCAACGGACGGGGCTGGGAGGAGGCGGCGCCGCTCGGCTGGACGCTGCTGGTGCTCCTTCCCGCCGTGGTGTGGGCGGCCCGCGCCCAGCGGAACGTCTCCCTGGACGACGACACCGCCACCGCCCTGGGCATCCGGCTGGGGCGGGTGCGGCTGGGGCTCGTGCTCACCGGGGTGGTGCTCGCCTCGGTGGCGACGGGCGCGGCGGGGCCGGTGGACTTCGTGGCGCTGCTCGCGCCGCAGATCGCCCGGCGGCTGACCCGGACCGCGCAGATCCCCCTGCTGAGCTCGGCGCTGGCCGGGGCGGTGATCGTCGTCCTGGCGGATCTGCTGGCGCGCAAGGTCCTCGCCCCCACCGAACTGCCCGTGGGGGTGCTGACGGCCGCCGTCGGCGCCCCGTATCTGATCTGGCTGCTGATGCGCGGCCGCACCACCGGAGGGACATCGTGAGCAGGCTCACCGCGCGCGAGCTGACGCTCGCCTACGAGGACCGCACCGTCGTCCACGAGCTGGATCTCGCGGTGCCGGACGGGCGGGTGACCGTGATCGTCGGCCCGAACGCCTGCGGCAAGTCCACGACCCTGCGGGCGCTGGGGCGGCTGCTGAAGCCCAGGGGCGGGGCGGTGCTGCTGGACGGGACGGAGCTGGACCGCATCCCGACGAAGCGGATCGCCCAGTCGATCGGGCTGCTGCCGCAGTCGCCGGTGGCGCCGGAGGCGATCACCGTCTCCGATCTGGTGTCGCGGGGGCGGCAGCCGCACCAGGCGTGGTGGAGGCAGTGGTCGGAGGAGGACGAGCGGGCGGTCACGGACGCGATGACCCGCACGGATGTGCTGGCGCTGGCGGACCGTTCCGTGGATGAGCTGTCCGGGGGACAGCGGCAGCGGGTGTGGATCGCGATGGCGCTCGCCCAGGAGACCGAGGTCCTGCTGCTGGACGAGCCGACGACCTTCCTGGACATCTCCCACCAGGTGGAGGTGCTGGATCTGGTGCGCCGGCTCAACCACGAGCGGGGGCGGACGGTGGTGGCGGTGCTGCACGACCTGAATCAGGCGGCGCGGTACGCGGATCACCTGGTGGCGATGAAGGCGGGGCGGGTGGTGGCGGAGGGGGCGCCGTCGGAGGTGGTGACGGAGGAGCTGGTGCGGGAGGTGTTCGGCCTGGAGGCGGTGGTGATCCCGGACCCGGTGACCGCCTCCCCCCTGGTAATCCCGGGCGCCCCCTACACCCCGGGAACCCCCCTGCGAAAGCCCCCGCCCCCGCGCGAGGCCCTCCGGTAGCCCCGGGGGGCTTTGGGGGGCTGCCGGGCTGAAGATGGCTCGGGCTACCTCGTGGTGCGGGGTCCCCCCAGAGCTGCCTCCGGGAGCAACCCCGAGCCTCGCCGGGGAGCCAAGGCACGAAATCCAGCCCCGCCGGCGACCGAGGCAGCACACCCAAGCCCCGCCGGCGACCGAGGCAGCACACCCAAGCCCCGCCGGCGATTGAGCCGCACCACCCCAGCCCCTCCGGCGACCGAGGCAGCACACCCAAGCCCCTCCGGCGATTGAGCCGCACCACCCCAGCCCCTCCGGCGATTGAGGAGCGGGGGTTCGGGGGCTGGCCCCCGACCGTGGCCCGCACCGTGCGGGGCCCTGTCGCACAGGGTCCGTCCTCGAACTCCCCCAGAGCTGCCTCCGGGAGGTGCCCCAGACGGCCCGGACGGGCCGAAGTGCGCCGGCCCCGCCGGGAGGTAACGCCTCAGCGGCGGGAGCGCCATGTCACGTACAGGGCCGACGCCAGGGCCGCTCCCTTCAGGGACCACGGCCACGTCCCCGCCACCGCCTCCCCCACCCCCCCCTCCGGCACGGAATCCCCCCACTCCCCCGCCGCACGCCCCCACACCCACAGCGCCCCCGCCCCCACCGCCGCCCCCGGCAGGGCGAAAACCGCCGTCTTCGTCTCGGCGGCGGACAGCCGGCGCGAGCCGTACACCAGCAACCACCCCAGCCCCAGCGCGATCCACGAACCGAAGAGCGCCCCTCCGACCAGCAGTGCCGCGGCGAGCAGCAGCAGCGGGCTCCCCCAGCCCCTCCTGGGCGCGGGCGCCTCTTCGGGAGCCGGAGCAGGCTCGGCAGCCGGCTCCGGGGCGCGGCGCCGCAGCCGCGACAGCAGCCCGCGCGGGCCCGCCGCCCCGGCCTGCCCGGCCTCCTCCGGAGCCGGCTCCTCCTCCACCGGAGGCCGCGGCGGAGGAGCCAGTATCTCGGGGATCTCCACCCCACCCGTGAACCCGGCCACCCGCTCCCCCGGCCCGAACGGCCGCGGCTCCACGCTCCACCAGTCGGTGTCCGTGTCCGACGACCCCAGCTCGTCCAGCCCCGCCACATGCGGCGACAGCCCCCCGGCGGGCCGAGGCGGCACCGCCACGTCCTTCCGGAGCCGGGGCAGGGGCCGGGACGGCCGGGGCCGCGGAATCCCGCGCCTCCCCCGCGACGCGCCCGGGGCGCCCCCCGGCTCCGGAGCCGGCGCGTCCGCCCCCGCCGGAGCCCCTCCGCGCGCCGACGCCACCACCTCGTCCGGGCTCCCGATCCGCCCCAGAATGCGCCGTACGGCGGCCGGGCTGTCCAGCACCCCTCTCCCCCGCTGCCGGTCGATCTCCCCCCGCAGCGCCGCCACCAGCTCCATCCGGGCGGCCGACGGCAGCTGTTGCCGCTGGGCCAGATCGCCGACCCGGCTCAGATAGTCGTAGACGAGCTGATCACTCTCGATCCCCACGGCCGTTCCCCTGACGTTCCCCGACGTTGCCCGCCGACCGTAGCGCGCCCGTCAGCGCTCCGGGGACTCCACGGGCCGCTCCAGCGACTACCGTGGTGCGGATGGGGACCACGCCCGAGGCAACACCCGCAGCAACACCCGAAGGATCACCCGGAACAGGCTCTCCGCGCACACTGGCCGAGGCCCTGCGCCACCGGGGTGACCCGGAGCTGGCCGCGCTGCTGCGCGCCCGCCCCGATCTGCTGAGCCCCGTCCCGGGCGATCTCACCCAGCTGGCCACCCGGGCGGGCACCCGTGCCTCCGTGGTGCGCGCGCTGGAGCGGCTCGACCGGTTCACGCTCCAGACCGCCGAGGCACTGGCCGTCGCCCCCGACCCCGCCCCCCGCGCCACCCTCCTCGCGCTGCTGGGCGGCGACGACGGCGACCCGGCCGTCGAGGCGGCCCTGCCGGGAGCCGTGGAGGCGCTGCGGACCCGGGCGCTGGTGTGGGGCGGCGACGACCGGCTCCGGCTGGTCCGCACCGCCCGCGAGCTGCTCACCCCCTCCCCCACCAGACCCTCCCCCACCGGCCTCGGCCCCACCGTCGCGGAGGCGACGGCCGGGATGTCACCGGGCCGGCTCCAGGAGATCCTGGCCGCGAACGCCCTGCCGACCACCCACGATCCGGTGTCCGCCGTGGCCGCGCTGACCGCGCTGTTCACCGACCGGACACGGATGGGCCGGCTGCTGGACCAGGCCCCGTCGGAGGCGCTGACGGTGCTGGACCGGCTGGTGTGGGGCCCTCCGTACGGCGAGGTCACGGCCAGCCCCGCGCCGCCCGTGCGCTGGCTGCGGGACCACGGGCTGCTGCTGCCCGCCTCCCCCCGCACGGTGGTGCTGCCGCGCGAGGCGGCGCTGCATCTGCGGGCGGGCCGGGCGCACCGCGTGCCCGAGCCGGTGCCGCCGGCCGTCACCGCCACCTCGGCGGTCGCGTCCGGCCGTCCACAGGCTGTGGACAGCACCGCCGCCGGCCAGTCCTTCACCGCGCTGGCGACCGTCGAGGAACTGCTCCAGGACTGGCACGAGGGCGGCCCCCCGGTGCTCCGCGCCGGCGGCCTCGCCGTGCGCGACCTCAAGCGGACCGCCGCCGCCCTGGACACCGGCGAGCCGATGGCCGCCTTCTGGATCGAGGTGGCGTACGCGGCGGGCCTGCTCGCCGCCGACGGCGAGGCCGACGAGCGGTACGCCCCGACCCCGGTGTACGACGAGTGGCTCACCCTCCCCGCCGCCGAGCGCTGGGCGCTCCTCGCCGACGCCTGGCTGACCGCCACCCGCACCCCCGGCCTGGTGGGCGGCCAGGACGGCAAGGGCCGCACCCTGTCGGCGCTCGGCCCCGAGCTGGACCGCTCGGCCGCTCCGGAGGTGCGGCTGCGGGTCCTGGAGCTGCTGGCGACCCTCCCGCCCGGCACCGCCCCCGACCCGGAGACCGTTCTCGCACGGCTCCGCTGGGAGCGCCCGCTGCGGACCGGCGGCGCCGGCACCGGCACCGGCACCGGCACCGGGAGCGACGGCGCCGGAGGCGGCAGCGGCGGCCCGGTGGATCTGCGCTCCCGGATCGCGGCCTGGACCCTGGGCGAGGCGGAGACCCTGGGCATCACGGGCCGGGGCGCGCTCTCGGCCCCCGGCCGGGCCCTGCTGGGGTACGGACCCGAGGCCGTCGCCCCCGACAGCACCCCGCCCCCGGCCGCCCCGGCGCCCGCCGCCCTGACCACCGCCGGGCGCGCGGCGGCCCAGACCGCCGCCGCGGCGGCCCTCGCCCCACTGCTGCCCACCCCGCTCGACCACGTCCTGCTCCAGGCCGACCTCACCGCCGTCGCCCCCGGCCCGCTGGAGCGCCCCCTCGCCGAGACCCTCGCGGTGCTCGCGGACGTCGAGTCCAAGGGCGGGGCCACCGTCTACCGCTTCACCCCGGGCTCGGTGCGCCGCGCCCTGGACGCGGGCCGCTCGGCCACCGATCTGCACACCTTCCTCGCCACCCACTCCCGTACCCCGGTGCCGCAGCCGCTGAGCTATCTCATCGACGACGTGGCCCGCCGCCACGGCCATCTGCGCATCGGCGCCGCCTCCGCCTACGTCCGCTGCGACGACGACGCCCTGCTGGACGAGATCCTCGCCGACAAGCGCTCCCAGAGCCTCGGGCTGCGCCGGCTCGCGCCCACCGTCCTCGCCGCCCGGGCCGAGCCGCCCGCGCTCCTCGCCGGGCTGCGCTCCCTCGGCTACGCCCCCTCCGCGGAGTCCGCCGAGGGCGATGTGCTGATCACCCGCGCCCACGCCCGCCGCACCCCGCCGCGCACCCCGCCCGTCCCGGTCCCGGACGGCCCGCCGGTGCCGGACGCCACCCTGCTGGGCGCCGCGGTGCGGGCGATCCGCGCCGGGGACCTGGCGGCCACGGTGGAGCACCGGCCGGCGGGCGCGGCCCGGGAACCCGGCCGCCCGCCGGGCCCGGGTACGGGCACGGGCGCGGGCGCGGGCCGTCAGGGCGGGCTGCCCCGCTCGACCTCGGCCGAGACCCTGGCCACCGTCCAGGCGGCGGTGATGACCGGTTCGGCGATCTGGATCGGCTATGTCAACGCCGAGGGCACGGCGAGCCAGCGGGTGATCGCCCCGGTGCGGGTGGAGGGCGGCTTCGTGACCGCGTACGACCACACGGCCGACGAGGTCCGCACGTATCCGCTGCACCGCGTCACGGGCGTCGCGGAACTCGCCGACGAGCCGGCCGACGACCCCGCCGTCCCCTGAACGAACCCGGCCGCCGCCCCCGCCGTCCCCTGAACGAACCGGCCGCCGCCCCCGGGCAACCGGCCCGTCCCCCGGCTAACCCAGCGTCGCGTCCACCACCCGCACCACCTGCCCCAGCAGCCACACCCCGACCAGCAGCGTGGTGAGCGCCTCCGTCATGTACCACGCCAGCGCGCACCCCGCCGCCCCCAGCACGATCCTCGGCCGCCGCCACCGCGCCGTCCGCCCCACCAGCCAGGAGGCGGCCACCAGCACCAGCGGCAGCAGATACACCAGCGCCCACCACGACGCCGTCCAGCCGCCCGGCAGCGCCCCCGCGTCGAGGTGCGCCAGCACCGGCGCCGCCGCCGTCGCCAGCGCGGGCGCCGCCCACCAGTGCCGGTCCGGCGGGTCGGCGGGGGCCACCGGCATCCGGGGCGGGACGGAGCCGTACGGGCCTGCGGGGTTCTGCGGGCTTCTCATGCCACCACTCAAGCGGCCCCCCGCCGCCCGGGGCACCGCCCGCGTACTCAGCTCCATTCGGACGGATACTCAGGACGAGTACGGCACACTGGAGGTTTGGCTTACCGAAAGGGCGCAGGTGTGAACGGACCACTCATCGTCCATACGATCAAGCGCAATACACATACCTAGCACATTCAGCAGGAATGCGAGAACACCCCGCCCGGCGCCTGTCACTCGCCATAGCCGGACGGAGCCGTTCACGGTGGGGGTGACTACGAGCACTCCCCGCACTTGGGGCACTCGCAGGGCGGCCAGGCAGCAGAGGACAGAAGGACAAGGTTCTCCGTGCTGTGGACAACCGTCTGAGCGCCCCAGGTACGCCCACTGTCCCGAGACACCCTCAAGGCGAGCAACGGCCGTACCGTGTCCGCAGGGACGCTTCCGCCGTCGCTGGTGGTCACTGGTGGCCCTCGGGGTGCCGACGCATATGAACATTGCAGTCGGAGACTGTCGTCATGTCACCCCCCGCGCGGGCACGGTCCCGTACGGCGGCGAGTTCCACGCAGCCGGGGCACCCCTCAACGGGAGCCGGTTCCGGGTCCAGCCGCAAGGGCAGTTCGATCGGGGAAGTGGTATAGCGCGTGGGTTCGGTGGTCATGTCCTACGACGCTAGGGATCACCACTACCAGCAACAATGGCAATCCCGTTCACGATCGACAGGAAGTGCCACAGAGCGTTACACGGGCAGTCCCACTGTGTCGGCAAGGGAACGCATGTCGCCCGTCAACGTCCGTCGCCCAGCCACGATGCGGCCGAGGATGTCACGGGCGTACCGCTGGTTCGGCAGCCACTCCGGGGCATCGTCACGGATGCCCGCCAAAGTGTCGACGGCTTGCCCGTACTGCCGCGTCCTGGCGTAGGCGTTGGCGACGTCGAGCAGATGACGATTGCGGTTGTTCGAAGTGGGCCGGAACCCTGTCGTGGGGATCTTCGCGGCGAGCTTGAGCACCACATCCGGGCGGTCCAGAACCATGGCGTTCTCGGTCCGTTTGAGTGTCACCGTGACGGGTCCGAACGCCCGCAGAAAGTCCCCACCCGGAGCGAACTCCCCCTTGAGGGCCACAGCGGCGGAGTGGGCCAGCCTCAGCGCGTCATCAGCCTCTTCCGGGCGGTTGTCCCGTACTGCCGCAGCCGATAGGCGCAGCAGCAACCACCCCCACGCGCTCAGTTCGTCCGGCGTGGCGCGTGAGAGCCGGGGTTCCGTGTCATCGGCCCAACGGGTGGCCAACTCGCGCGCTTCGCCGAGCTTCCCCTGACGCAGCAGCAGCCAGCACATCGTGCTGACCGTGCAGGCTCCTTGCAGCCGGTCCGCAGAACCGTCCAGGGCGGCCCCCAGACACCATTCAGCGGCTTCGAACTGGCGCGTCTGCACCAGAAGCCAACCCGTGAGCTGCAGGAGGCGCACACGGACAGCGCGCCCCTCGGGGTCGATCCGGGCCATGGCGTCGGCGTCACGCAGGAGCGGGGGCAGCACTGTCCTCAACTCCGCGAACCGGTCGCCGGCGAAGAGGGGAACGGCCGCGCCGAGTGCGTCACGCACCCCTTGCACGGTGGGCGGTTCATCCAGCTCGGCACCGTCGCCGAGCGGGGCGGTCAGCGCCTCTCTGACAGCGGACCACTGGTCAAGGGTGGTGGAACTCGCCCCGTCCTCCATCGAATCAGCCACAAGACACATGGTGGGCACCCGGAGCGCCGCAGCGAGCAGCCGCGCGGTCTCCAGGCGGGTGTCCTGTCTCTCACCCTGTTCGAGCTTCCGGATCAGCGACAGGGACACGCCGGACGCGCGGGCCAGACCTTGCTGGGTCATCCCCCGACGCTTGCGAACGTTCCTGAGCCGATCACCCAAGTTTGCAGGCATAAGCCGAGAGTACGCCCGAGGCAGAGCATCGGAGCCGGCTCAACTCACTGACGCACACCCGAAGTCCACCCACCGCCAGGGATGGACGGTCTTCCAGTCGGGTGGCTACGCCTCTTCGCTCAGCACCCGGTACAGCGTCGCCCGGGACACCCCCAGCGCCTTGGCAACCGCCGTGATGCTCTCCCCCGTGGCCCGACGCGCCTTGGCAGCAGCGAGCTTGTCAGCGTCCATCACGGTCGGGCGTCCACCCGTACGCCCCTGCGCCTTGGCAGCATCCAGGCCGGCGCGAGTCCGCTCAACGATCATGTCTCGCTCAAGCTCAGCAAAGGCGACCATCATCGTGAAGAAGAACTTCCCCTCACCCTTCGGGGAGTAGCTACCGGCGAGCGTTCCCGTAAGGATGCGCAGGCTGATTCCACGTGCGTGCAAGTCCTCGGCGATCGTCAGCACATCCTTGGTGGAGCGCCCCAACCGGTCCAGCTTCCAGACACAGAGAGTGTCCCCGTCCCGCATGTAGTCGAGAGCGGCTATCAAGCCCGCGCGATCCACGTTCTTCCCGCTCGCCTTGTCCTCAAAGACCCGAGAGCACCCAGCGTCGCTCAGCGCGTCTGTCTGAAGCTGTGCGTCCTGTGCGTTGGTGCTGACGCGCTTGTAGCCGATCAGGGTCCCGGCGTTCGTGTTCGTCGTCATGCGGGAATCGTCTCAGAACCCGTCTCAGAACGATAGGGGTTTCGAGCATGTTTTGAGACGGGTTTTGAACGCGCTTCCGATGCCCCGGGCCCGGCTCAGCGGGGTGTCTCATAAACCATCGTTTGATGGACGCCCCGCCGACCGTCACACACAGCAACGCCCCGCGCAAACGCTCCGATGAGCCATGCGAAAGAAAAGCCTCCCTGCCGCGCAGAATCACAACGAGGAGGGGGCATCCCCCTGGGGGGGGCGGGGCGCAGCGCGCAAAGTGGTTCAGTCCCGCCCGTGCGCCTCAGTCTCCCTGCCGCGCGTAGATCACCGGAGACCACTCGTCCATGAGTTGATCTTTCTTCGACGCGTTGCACAGCACGCACACCACACGCATGTTCGCGACCGTTGAGAGTCCACCCCGTGATATCGGGATCAGGTGATCAATCACGCCCTCTTCCGGCAACGGCGCGGCACAGTGGAAGCAACCGGCGTCACCATGCGCCGCCCGTACCCGCCGCTGGATCGTCACCCGTCGTGCGGCAATGCGCTGGACCTTCTGACAGGCACGGCACACCCCGTCCCGGAACTTGAGCACCACGGGGGTGCCGCAGCGCCGGCAGGGCACCGGGCCGGGCTTGGTGCGGGCGCGCTTACGGATGTACTCAGCGGCACGGCGGCAGGCGTCGGAACAGTACGAGCGATCCCTCCCGCCCGACAGGCCCACAAGGTTCGAGCACTCCAGCCCCTCACATGGTCTGCGGGCCGCTTCCCTCCGCTTCTCCTCCAGTCGCTTACGGCGCTCCGCCTCCCGGGACGCGTCCACTTCCTCAGCGCAAGGCACGCAATACAGCGCCCACCCGGCCCGACCATGGGGCTTGTCGCACCGATGGCACCGAGGGGCGCCTACGGCGGCACGCACCGCCTCACGAGCCTTACGGGCGGCGATCTGCAACCGGGCCGACTCTCGGCACAGCGGCGCACCGCACGTCCCACGGTCGGAGCGTGGGCATGGACCAAGGCACTCCGAACACGTGGCGCGCGACTCCTCAAGGGCTGGCAAGTGGCAACCTCCCTCTCATTTTTGTTGATCATGAATGGTTCCGGCGAGATGCCTACAGCCCAGCAATCGCACGGGTTGGGACGGGGTGCCGGACGGGGCCTGAAGAAGCAAAGAGAGCTACCCGGACCCACCCCCGTCAACATCACCTCACCATTCCCACGACAAAAACCGAACCGAACCACGAACCACTCCGAGACCCTGGCACCGCCACGGGCACCTCTCCAAGCCCTTTACGCACTCCAGGAACGCCGAACGGCCCGCCACCGGAAGAATCCCCAGCGACGGACCGCGACAGCCCCTCAGGCAGCCTCAGAACAGCTCAAGGTCCCTGGCCACAGCTCTTCGTATGACCGCTTCAACGTCCTTGCCATCAGCGTCCGCACGGCGAATCTCGCCGTCCTCTCCGAAGTGGACCACCAGACGGGACGTGTCCAGCCTCGGGCCGCCCTTCCGGGACATGCCGACTTCGACGTACGTACCAGCGTTGAGCAGCAGATCCCGCTTCCCCGCTGTGTCGGCACCGTGCCAGAGCTGCGCGTGCGTCCGGCCCGTGGGAACGGCCTCGACCCCCGCAGGCTTGGCATGACGCTGCTTCTCGTTCAGCGAGCGCAAGCGCTCCTCCAACTTGGCGTACTGCGCCGCGTACCTCTGCGCACCTTCGTCCCCCTTGAACAGTCCCCGGTCGTACCGGTCCTTCTCCAGGTCGTCCAGCGCTTCCCGGGCCTGCCGGATCTGCGGACGGAAGTCCTCCCCCACGTGCTCGACCATGAGCACCACCCGCAGCGCGCCGAACTTCTTCAGGAACAGATCCGTGACGTGCTGCTCCGTCCCCTCGCCCGCGATGCTCACCCCGTAGCACGTGCTCTCCACACCCGCCTGTCGCGCCTTCAAGCGGCCGATGCAGCGGTACCGGGTCCGCCCCTTGGCGACGTAGGTGTACATCCGCGTCCCACACACCGCGCAGTGGACAACCCCGCGCAGCAGCGACGTGCCCTCCCGCCTGCGATCACCCGGGCTGGCCCGCCGGCTCAGCTCGTCCTGCAAGGCCTGCCAGGTGTCCATGTCGAGAATCGGCGTGCGGTTGACCAGCGGCAGTCCATCGGTCATCAGGATCGGCTTGCCATCCTCGATGACCTGCCCCAGCAACTGGGGGTTGGTCAGCATATTGCGCAGCGTCGACGTGTACCACTGCTTCGAATCGCTTCGCTTGCCGGTCGTCTGCCGAGACGAGTGGCCTGGCGAGGGTTTGTCCGACTTGGTGAGGTCCGATGCGATCTTGAGGAGTGAGTCCCGGTTCAGGACCCGTTCCACGATCCCGTGGATGGTCTCCGCTTCCTCAGGGTTGATCTCCAGGACCTTCCCGGCTCCCTCAGGGTTCGGGATCACCCGGTACCCGTACGGCACCCTGCCACCCGTGTAGCGCCCCTCCCGGCGCAGGTGCTCATGAGCGCTGGAGACACGCATGCCGATGGTGTCGGACTCCAGTTCGGCGAAGACCGCGATCACCTTCGCCATGGCGCGCCCCATGGACGACGTGAGGTCCAGCGGCTCACTGGCCGATGCCAGTGCCACGCTCGCGCTCTGCGTGACCTTCATGATCTCGGCGAAGTCCACGGTGGACCGGGCGAGACGGTCGATCTTGAAGAACACGATCACATCGAACTCGGCGAGGCGGGCGAAGACCCGCTGCAACCCGGGGCGGTCCAGTCCCCGGGAATAGCCGGACACGTCGATGTCTTCTTCCAGCGCGACGATGTTCCAGCCCCTGGCCTGACACAACGCCTCGCATGCGGCCCGCTGGCGCTCGGGCGAGGTAGACTCGTCTGTTTCGCGTGAAAGTCTGATGTAGATGGCAGCGCGCAATCCCGGCGCACTGGCCGAGACACCTTTGGAACGTCTGGCGCGGGGCAGGGCCCGAGCCGTGGCGGGTGTGCTGTCTGTCACGGGACGATCCTACTTTCGGAGGTATGCGTGTCCTGCCTGATCGTCCAGAGCGACAAGACCCTCCTCCTGGAGGTCGACCACGAGCAGGCCGGCGCCTGCCGCCGTGCCATCGCCCCCTTCGCGGAGCTGGAGCGCGCCCCGGAGCACATCCACACCTACCGCATCACCCCCCTCGGCCTCTGGAACGCCCGCGCCGCCGGGCACGACGCCGAGCAGGTGGTGGACGCGCTGGTGCAGTTCAGCCGCTACCCCGTACCGCACGCCCTGCTCGTCGACGTCGCCGAGACCATGGCCCGCTACGGCCGGCTCACCCTCTCCAAGCACCCCGTCCACGGGCTGGTCCTCACCTCCACCGACCGGCCCGTCCTGGAGGAGATCCTCCGCTCCAAGAAGGTCCAGCCCCTGGTGGGCGAGCGGCTCGACCCCGACACCGTGGTCGTCCACCCCTCCGAGCGCGGGCAGATCAAGCAGACCCTGCTGAAGCTGGGCTGGCCCGCCGAGGACCACGCCGGATATGTCGACGGCGAGGCCCACCGCATCGACCTCGACGAGACCGGCTGGGGTCTGCGCCCCTACCAGCAGCAGGCCGTCGAGGGCTTCTGGCACGGCGGCTCCGGCGTGGTCGTGCTCCCCTGCGGCGCGGGCAAGACCCTCGTCGGCGCGGGCGCCATGGCCCAGGCCAAGGCGACCACCCTGATCCTGGTGACCAACACCGTCTCCGCCCGCCAGTGGAAGCACGAGCTGGTGAAGCGGACCTCGCTGACCGAGGAGGAGATCGGCGAGTACAGCGGTACGCGGAAGGAGATCCGCCCGGTCACCATCGCCACCTACCAGGTGCTGACCACCAAGCGGAAGGGCATCTACCCCCATCTGGAGCTGTTCGACTCCCGCGACTGGGGCCTGAT
This sequence comes from Streptomyces sp. NPDC001985, assembly GCF_040296845.1. Classification (NCBI taxonomy): domain Bacteria; kingdom Bacillati; phylum Actinomycetota; class Actinomycetes; order Kitasatosporales; family Streptomycetaceae; genus Streptomyces; species Streptomyces sp. NPDC001985. Next base: position 11,747 of record NZ_JBEOYB010000039.1, on the reverse strand, counting down.
CGTCTACGACGAGGTGCATCTGCTGCCCGCGCCCGTCTTCAAGTTCACCGCCGACCTCCAGGCCCGGCGCAGGCTCGGACTCACCGCCACCCTCGTCCGCGAGGACGGCCGCGAGTCGGATGTCTTCTCGCTCATCGGACCCAAGCGGTTCGACGCGCCGTGGAAGGAGATCGAGGCGCAGGGGTACATCGCGCCCGCCGACTGCGTGGAGGTGCGGGTCAACCTCACCGACGCCGAGCGGCTCGCCTACGCCACCGCCGAGACCGAGGAGAAGTACCGCTTCTGTGCCACCACCGCGACCAAGCGGAAGGTCACGGAGGCACTGGTCGCCAAGCACCGGGGCGAACAGACCCTGGTCATCGGGCAGTACATCGACCAGCTCGACGAGCTGGGAGAGCATCTGGACGCGCCCGTCATCAAGGGCGAGACCTCGAACGCGCAGCGCGAGAAGCTCTTCGACGCCTTCCGGCAGGGCGAGATCTCGGTGCTCGTCGTCTCGAAGGTGGCCAACTTCTCCATCGACCTGCCGGAGGCGACGGTCGCCATCCAGGTCTCGGGCACCTTCGGTTCCCGCCAGGAGGAGGCCCAGCGGCTGGGCCGCGTACTCCGTCCCAAGGCGGACGGGCACGAGGCCCGCTTCTACTCGGTGGTCGCCCGGGACACCATCGACCAGGATTTCGCGGCCCACCGCCAGCGGTTCCTGGCCGAGCAGGGGTACGCGTACCGGATCGTGGACGCGGACGAACTCCTGAAGTAGGAGCCGGGGTCAGTGGCGGCGGACGCCCGCGTCCTCCGCGTACTCCCCGAGGACGGCGACGCTGAAGAGCGCGCCCGCGAAGGTCATGACCGCGCGCAGCGCGCCGCCGACGCCCTGCGGGGCGGGGGCGGCGCCGCCCTCGGTGTGGCCGGTGCGGGAGGCGTGGGTGCTGGGGGTGAACGTCGCTGTGTTCATGTCCCCATCCTCGTTTCCCGCCCCTCCCGCCACATCGCCCCGAGGGCGGAACCCTGCCCCGCCCCTCCTACGACTCCAGGCATAGGGGTTCGTCTCAGGGTCCGGCACCTGAGGAGGAGACCCGGGTCCTCCCTCGCGCGGAGAAATCCGTTCGCCCTCCTCCCGGCCGATGACTAGACTCCCCCGCCTGCCCGCCTCCCGTTTCCCCGGGGAGAGCCGCCGCCCGGACGGAAACCGGCCGGTCATGTCATGTCCCCCATGCCTGTACGTCCGCCCGGAGGCGACCTGTGCCCGCGCACGCCCCTGACCACACCGACACCGGCCCGCTCGCGCGTGAGCGCGCCCATCTGACGGCCTCCCGCACCGCCCTGCGGGTGATGCGCGAGGGCGTGGAGGCCCTCGATCTGAGCAATGTCACCGCGAACTGGGTCAACTCCCTCGTGCTGGCCACCCAGATGGAGACCCGGATCAAGGAGCTGGCGGACCTCAGCCACACCCCGCTCTTCTTCGGCCGTCTCGACTATCTGCCCGGCGCCGGAAGCGCCCCGGGACCCGACGAGTTCCGCTTCTACATCGGCCGCCGGCACGTCCACGACGCCGACGGCGACCCCATGGTGGTGGACTGGCGCGCCCCCGTCTCCCAGCCCTTCTACCGCGCCTCCCGGAAGGACCCCCTGGGCGTCGGGCTGCGCCGCCGCTTCGGCTACACCGCGGGCGAGCTGACCGCCTACGAGGACGAGCACCTCACCGACCCGGCCGAGGAGGCCCGTACCAGCAGACTCCTCCAGGCCGAGATCGAACGCCCGCGCGTCGGCCCGATGCGCGACATCGTCGCCACCATCCAGCCCGAGCAGGACGAGATCGTGCGGTCCGGGCTCGGCGGCACGGTCTGCGTCCAGGGCGGCCCCGGCACCGGGAAGACCGCCGTCGGCCTGCACCGGGTCGCCTATCTGCTGTACGCGCACCGGGAGCGGCTCGCCCGCACCGGGACCCTGGTGATCGGGCCCAACCGGTCCTTCCTCCACTACATCGAGCAGGTGCTGCCCGCCCTCGGCGAGCTGGACGTCCGGCAGTCCACCGTGGACGACCTGGTCGCCGGGGTGGAGATCCGGGGCACGGACGGCGCGGCGGCGGCCGTCGTCAAGGGCGACGCCCGCATGGCCGAGGTGCTGCGGCGCGCCGTCCGCTCCCATGTCACCCTCCCCACCGAGCCCGTGGTGGTCGTGCGCGGCTCGCGGCGGTGGCGCGTGCCCGCCGGTGAACTGGAGGCGATCGTCCGCGAACTGCTCGCCCGGGACATGCGGTACGGCGCCGCCCGCGACGCCCTCCCCCAGCGCATCGCCCACTCCGTCCTCGTCCGCATGGAGGAGTCCGGGGAGGCGCCCGACGACCGGGTGCAGGACGCGGTGGCGCGGAACCCCGCCGTGAAAGCGGCCGTCAAGGCCGTGTGGCCGCCGGTCGACCCGGCGAAGCTGGTGCTGCGGCTGCTCTCCGACCCGGAGTACCTCGCGGTCCACGCCGACGGCGTGCTCAGCGAGGACGAGCAGCACACCGTCCGCTGGGAGAGGCCGGCGCGGAGCGTCCGGTCCGCGAAGTGGTCGGCGGCCGACGCGGTCCTGATCGACGAGGTGACGGATCTGGTGCAGCGCACCCCCTCCCTCGGCCATGTCGTCCTCGACGAGGCCCAGGACCTCTCCCCCATGCAGTACCGCGCCGTCGGGCGCCGCTGCTCCACCGGCTCCGCGACCGTGCTGGGGGACCTCGCCCAGGGGACCACCCCGTGGGCCACCGGGAGCTGGGCGGAGGCCCTGACCCATCTGGGCAAGCCCGACGCCGCCGTGGAGGAGCTGACCGCCGGGTTCCGCGTTCCGCGCGAGGTGATCGCCTACGCCTCGCGGCTGCTGCCGCACATGTCCCCCGGGCTGCGGCCGGTCAGCTCCGTACGGGAGTCCCCCGGCTCACTGGAGGTGCGGCGGGTCGCCCCCGAGCCCGCCTCCGCGACCGCCTCCGTGGTGGCCGCCTGCGAGGAGGCGCTGCGCCGGGAGGGTTCCGTGGGTCTGATCGCCGCCGACGCCCGGGTGCCGGAGCTGGCCCTCGCCCTCACGGACGCGGGGCTCGCCCCGCTCTCCCCCGGCTCCGAGACCACCGCCGAGTCGCGGCTCACCCTCGTCCCGGCGTCGCTGGCGAAGGGCCTGGAGTACGACTACGTGGTCCTGGACGAGCCGGCCGCCGTGGTCGCCGGGGAGCCGGACGAGCGGACCGGGCTGCGACGGCTGTACGTGGCGCTGACCCGGGCGGTGTCGGGGCTGACGGTGGTGCACCGGGAGGAGCTGCCGGAGCAGCTGGGCGCGGTGTGAGCCTCCGCTAGGCCCCCGGCGCTCTGGGGCGGGGGGCTGCTGGGGCGGGGGCGCGGGGGCAGTGTCGGGTGACCAGGGGTGTGGGGGCGCCTGTGGTGGCGGGACCGGGGGTCGCTCCGGTGCGGTGCCGGGACTCATGATTTACGGCGCGTGCGGGCCCCCGCGAAGCGCGGCCCCCTCAGCGCCACAAATCACGTTTTACGTCCCGGCACCTCCCCTGCGCGCCCCCCTCCCACCGTGAGCACCATGGTGTCCGACCCGCCGTTGCGCCCGACGGTCGTGAACCCGCACGCGGTGTACAGCCCCACGGCGGCGTTCCCGTCCTCCACACTGAGGCTGAGCCGGGGGACACCTGTCCGAGCCGCCCGGTCGATGAGCCCCCGCATGAGCGCCCGCGCGACCCCGCGCCTGCGGAAGTCCGGCAGCACGCCGAGGGTCAGCTCCGGCACGTCGGGGCCTGTGTAGCCGTACCCCTGGTCGTCGCTGGGGAAGCTCCGCGCCCAGGCGGCCCCCATGGCCACCCCCGAGGCGTCCTCGGCCACCACCCCGAAATCCCCGGCCTGCGGCCATCCGCTCACATAGTGCGCGATCTGCGGCTCCCGCATCATGTCGTCGAGCGTGAACCGTGCCTTCCCGTCCCAGTTGAAGGCTTCCAGGAGGATGAGCGCGAGGAAGTCGGCGTCGTGGGGGGCGGCTGAGCGGATGTGCATACGTGCCTCGGGGTTGGGAGGGATCGGAGCTGTCGCGGTGCGAGGGTAGGGCGCGGGCGGGCAGCTCTGCGACCGAATTCCGACCCGGAGGGGTCAGCCCGCCGGCGTACGGACGGCGAAGTGCACAAACGACGCCCAGGCCGCCGACCCGACCACCAGGGCCGGACCGGACCGCACCTTCGAGTCACGGACACCGACCCGGCCGGTCAGAGCCGCGACCTCGACACAGTTATTACCGGTGCCGCCGCTGTAGGAAGATTTGAACCACGCTTTATCGGGAGCGGGGAGAGCCGCTTCAGTGGAGGTCATGCTCTCTCCGTTCCCCTGTCCGGGGCCTTCGATACGAACAGCGCCCCGTTGGAGTGATAAATCCGTGCGGCCCATTCCCGGGCCGGTCGGGCCGGAGCAGTCGTATGACCATGGGAATCGGGGACCGGCACCAGAAAAAGGATGTCGAAGCCGCACTCAGGAGGGCGGAGGCATGTGGCCTTAAGGTGACCCACGACAAGAACCGGCACCGGTGGGGTTCGTCATCTGCTGTCCCTGCACACCCCAGAACGCGGGAAACGAGTCGAAGAGAATCGATGGTTTCGTCCGAAAGCGCCGGGACCACGCCTGGCTGGCATTTCATCATGCACCCTCAGACCCCGCTGACGGTGGAGCAGAACGACATCATGGACACCCATGACAGCTTTGAAGTGCGCGCTCGCCCGCATCGAGCACATCCCAGGGGTTCTGATCAGCAGCATCGAACTGGACCCGTGCTCCTTCGACCACAACGGCATGGTGACGGCATCCGTCGTGCCGTGGCCGCCTGACTGAGGAGGCGTGAACTGCCGCATGACCTCGGAAGTCTCTGTGAGGTGCCCTCCCCCTGAGCCGGGGGAGGGCACTCGCGCTGTACGTGTGTACGGATCAGGCCGCCGCGAAGTGCACGAACGACGCCCAGGCCGCCGAGCCAACCACCAGGGCCGGACCGGACCGCACCTTCGAGTCACGGACACCGACCCGGCCGGTCAGAGCCGCGACCTCGACACAGCTGTTGCCGGTGCCGCCGCTGTACGACGACTTGAACCACGCGTTTTCGGCTACCAGTTCGGTGGCCGGAGTGTGAGTGTTAATGGCTCTGCTACCTCTTGGCTAGTTCCGTCAGGAATTCGATGGTTTCCTCGACCCCGAGGGCCACACCCACCATCGAGTCAAACCGGCGAGTGAACCGGTCCACTTCTCGGGGCTTGTCCGATGTGGAGATCGCGCCCCAAGCGTTGTCGGTCTGAACGCGCGGCGGCAGACCACCGAGGTTCAGTACCGCGAAGTCGTTGATCGCTCGATACCCGCGCCGGAAGGGGAGGATCTGTATCGAGACATGGTCCAGCCGGGCGATCCTGATGATCTCCTCGTACTGCTCGCACATCACTTCGTCGTCCCCCATCGGGACACGCAACGCCGCCTCCCCCAGGATGAACCGAAGGCGCACGGGGTCCTCGCGCGTCAGGACCCGGTGCTTTCGCTCCATTCGAAGCCCGACATTGCGGGTCACGAACTCTGCCGTGGTGTCCTCCACGGGACGGTCCATCTCATAGACCGCCTTGGCGTATGCCTCGGTCTGGAGCAGCCCATGAACGACCGTGGGGTGGTACGCCGCGATGGCCTGTGCCTCGGCCTCCAGCCCCACATAGTGGGGCATGCCCGGTGGCATGACATGGCGGTACTGGGTCAGCCACTGCTCGTTCGGGCCTTCGCGGTTCAGCTCGATGAACTGCTGGACCAGGTCCTCATCGGTCACGCCATAACGTTTGAGCAGGGTCCGCAGATTGCCCACATGACGACGGAAGTTGAGTTCACCCAGCTCGATCCGGGCGAGGGAGGCCTCCGAGAGGTCCTTGAGGCCCCGGACGGCTTCCTTTCGCGTCAGCCCTCTGGCTCCGTGGGGCTCTATCGCCGGGCAGTTCTCCCGCAACTGCCGCAGTTGAATGCCGAGTTCCAGGCGACGTCCCGACGCCCCGCGTTTGGCTCCCACTTGTGCACCCTCCCAGTGCCCCTGTGCATGTTCAGTATCACCCTGCGCAGGCTCCCATGCCCCCGCGCAGTCGACCCGGCCCTGTGCGCATGGCTGCGCATAATCCACTTTGGGCTCGCGATGGTTATTCAGCGGCGTTTTGCTTGCGACGCAATACGCCTGACCGTCACGGTAGTTGAGAAGCAGCGCGGCGGGAGCGAGTTCCCTGATCAGGGGGCTTGCGCAACCACCCCGCGCGCCCCCAAACCCCTCACGCGGAGGACTCCGCCATGCCACTTCTCCCCCTGCACCCCGACACCGCGCATCTCGCCGCGCGGCGGGAGCAACTTCTCTCCGGACTGACCGAGCCGGCGAACGGCTTCCTGGTCGCCGTGTACGCGCTGACGACCAGCGACCGGGCGCCCGCGCGGACGCTGGAGCGGGTCACGGCGTACGCGGTCCACCGGGGATGGCGGGTGCACGCGGAGGTGCTGTGGGACGGGTGCGGGATGACCGAGCCGCTGGGGCGGGCGGGGTGGCGGCGGGCCGAGGAGCTGGTTGTCGGGGGTTTCGTCCAGGGAGTGGTGACGGCGGGTCAGTCCGCCGTGAGCACCGCCGCCGGGGAGTACGAACAGGTACTGGACCGGCTGGGGTCGCGGCGGACGTTCCTGGCGCATGTGCCGCTGGGATGGGAGCCGGCCGGGGGCAGCGCCCCGGGAATCGCCGCACGGCGTGCGGATTCGTCGTGATCGCCGACAGGGGCACTCAGTAGGCTGACGCGTCGAGCGAAGGAGCAGCGCACATGGGATTCCGCCTCAAGACGATCACCCGTGAGGAGCATCTGGCCTTCATCGCGGCCCTGCCCTCGGCCAGTCATATGCAGGTCCCCTCGTGGGGGGATGTGAAGCCGGACTGGCGGGCGGAGAGTCTGGGGTGGTTCGACGACGGGGGCCGCCTCGCCGGGGTGGGGCTGGTGCTGTTCCGGCCGCTGCCGAGGCTCAAGCGGTATCTCGCGTATCTGCCCGAGGGGCCGGTCATCGCCTGGGAGGCGCCGGATCTTGAGCGATGGCTGGAGCCGATGCTGGCCCATCTCAAGAGCAGGGGCGCGTTCTCGGTGAAGATGGGGCCGCCCGTTGTCGCCCGCCGGTGGAGCGCGGAGGCGGTGAAGGCCGCGATCGCCGACCCGGAGGCCCGGCAGTTGCGCGATGCCCGGGCCACCGCACACGAGCCGGGGGCCTTCGATGTCGCCGACCGGCTGCGGCGGATGGGCTGGCAGCAGACCGAGGCGGGAGGCGAGGAGGGCTTCGCGGCGGGGCAGCCGCGCTATGTGTTCCAGGTCCCGTTCGCGGGGCGGTCGCTGGAGGAGATCCACCGGGGTCTGAACCAGCAGTGGCGCCGGAACATCAAGAAGGCCGAGAAGGCGGGGGTGAAGGTGGTCCTCGGCGGCTACGACGATCTGCCCGCCTTCTACGAGCTGTACGCGGAGACCGCCGAGCGCGACCGGTTCATCCCGCGACCGCCGGCGTACTTCCAGCGGATGTGGACGGTGCTGACGGCGGAGGACCCGGACCGGATGCGGCTGTATCTGGCGCACCACGAGGGGGAGGTGCTGGCGGCGGCGACGATGCTGACCGTCGGTGAGCATGTCTGGTACTCGTACGGCGCGTCCACGAGCCGGAAGCGGGAGGTGCAGCCGAACAACGCGATTCAGTGGCGGATGATGTCGGACGCTCACGCGCTGGGTGCGGGGGTCTACGACTTCCGGGGCATCACCGACACGCTGGAGGAGGGCAACCATCTGCTGGGGCTGCTCAGGTTCAAGGTGGGGAGTGGGGGGCAGGCCGTGGAGTACCTCGGTGAGTGGGACTTCCCGCTGAACAAGTTGCTGCACAAGGCGCTCGATCTGTACATGTCGCGGCGCTGAGGGGGGGCTGGCCGCTGGGGGGTGAGGGGGGTGCAGGGTCGTCCCCGGAAGGGATCGGCGGGGAGACCCGGTCGATCCCGTCGTGACCCCGCTGCCCGCCGACCCTGAGGAGTCGAGCCCGGAGGCCGCCGGTCCCGCCACCAACGCGGATGCCCAGCCCCGAGCGCCGGGCCCCGCACCCCGACCCCCCGCACCCCAACAGGGGCGGCCACTCCCAGCCCGTCTGGGGGGCACCTCCCAGAGGCAGCTCTGGGGGAGTTTGAGGACGGACCCCGCACCACAGGACACCCGCACCCTGCGGGCCACCGTCGGGGACCAGCCCCCGAACCCCCGCGCCTCAAACGCCGGCGGGGCTGGATTTCGTGCCTCAGCTCCCCAGAGAGCCTGAGCAACCCCAGCCCCGCCGGGGGCACCTCCCAGAGGCAGCTCTGGGGGAGTTTGAGGACGGACCCCGCACCACAGGACACCCGCACCCCGCGGCCCCCCGGGCCACAGGACCCCGTACAGCCCACCCCCTACCCGTCCAGGACCTTGCGCCATTCGCGGACCGCCCCCGCGTCCACCGGGCCCTCCCAGCCCTGGGGGCGGGCCGCGCCGCCGATGTGGAAGCCGGTGAGGCCGGCCTCGATGAGCTGGGGGACGTGTTCGAGGCGGAGCCCACCCCCCACCAGGATCAGGGGGTCGTACCCGGGCTCGCCCCGGCGGGCCGATTCCGTGAGGAGGGTGGGGAGGCCGTCGTCGACCCCGCCCGGCGCCCCGGCGGTGAGGTAGGTGTCGAGCCCGGGCAGGTCCGCGAGCTGCTTGCGCAGCGCGTCCCGGTCCGCCGCGCGGTCGATCGCGCGGTGGAAGGTCCAGGAGCAGCCCTCCATCGCGGCGACGAGCCGCTCGACGGTCACGAGGTCCGCGTTCCCGGCCTCGTCGAGGAAGCCGAGCACGAAGGCGTCGGCGCCCTCCGCCCGCAGCCCCTCGGTGGCGCGCACCAGCGCGTCCACCTCCGCGGGCGTACCGGCCGAGAACCCGTCGGCCAGCCTCAGCATCACCCGCAGCGGAACATCCACCGCCGCGCGAATCCGCGCGAACGTCTCCCGCGACGGCGTCAGCCCGTCCGCCGCCATGTCCGCGACCAGCTCCAGCCGGTCCGCGCCGCCGGACTGCGCCGCGACCGCGTCCGCCGCGTCCAGCGCGATCACCTCCAGGACCGCACGGTTGCTCATGGGAACCCCATTCCTCCTGGTCGACGGCTAATGGTTAGAAATAGGTCTAGTCCAATGCCAGCCTAGTGCGCACGCTCCGCGAGCGCACCAGCACCCCTGCCGGTCGAGGGCGGGATCAAGACAGGGGCACGGCCGCGCCCGGAGCCCATCCGGAACCGCGTCCGGGGTCGGCCTACACTTGCGATTAATACCTAGAGGGGGTATACATGGAGCCATAAGAGATACCCCCTAGGGGTATAGGCCACCGGACAGGGAGGAACCGTGGCGCACACAGCCACCCACCAAGAGGTAGAGCTCGCCATCGGCGGCATGACGTGCGCCTCCTGCGCGGCCCGCATCGAGAAGAAGCTCAACCGCATGGACGGCGTCGAGGCCACGGTCAACTACGCCACCGAGAAGGCCAAGGTCACCTACCGCGGCGCGGACATCTCCGTACAGGACCTGATCGGAACCGTCGAAGCGACCGGATACAGCGCCACCGAGCCCCGCCCCCGGGACACGGCCGCGGAGGCCGGACCCGGTGAGGACGGCGCTCCGGAGGACGACCGCGAGCTGCGCACCCTGCGCGAGCGGATGATCACGGCGGTCCTCCTCTCCGTCCCCGTCATCGCGATGGCGATGATCCCCGCGCTTCAGTTCCAGTACTGGCAGTGGCTCTCGCTCACCCTCGCCGCGCCGGTCGTGGTCTACGCCGGCTGGCCCTTCCACCGCGCCGCCTGGACCAACCTCAAGCACGGCGCGGCCACCATGGACACCCTGGTCTCCGTCGGCACTTCGGCGGCCTTCATCTGGTCGCTGTACGCGCTGTTCTTCGGCCACGCGGGCATGCCCGGCATGACCCACCCGTTCGAGCTGACCATCTCCCGCACCGACGGCGCGTCCAACATCTATCTGGAGGCCGCCGCCGGAGTCACCGCCTTCATCCTCGCCGGGCGCTACTTCGAGGCCCGCTCCAAGCGGAAGGCGGGCGCAGCGCTCCGGGCCCTGATGGAGCTGGGCGCGAAGGAGGTGACCGTGCTCCGCGAGGGGCGCGAGGTCCGCATCCCCACCGCCGATCTGGCGGTCGGCGACCGGTTCGTCGTACGCCCCGGTGAGAAGATCGCCACCGACGGCACCGTGGTCGAGGGCTCCTCCGCCGTGGACGCCTCGATGCTCACCGGCGAGTCCGTCCCCGTCGAGGTCTCCCCCGGCGACGGCGTCACCGGCGCCACCCTCAACGCCGGCGGCCGGCTGGTCGTCGAGGCCACCCGCATCGGCGCCGACACCCAGCTGTCCCGGATGGCGAAGCTCGTCGAGGACGCCCAGAACGGCAAGGCCGCGGCCCAGCGCCTCGCCGACCGGATCTCCGCCGTCTTCGTCCCGATCGTGATCCTGCTCGCCCTGGGCACCCTCGGTGTCTGGCTGGCGACCGGGGAGGGCTGGACCGCCGCCTTCACCGCGGCCGTCGCCGTACTGATCATCGCCTGCCCCTGCGCCCTGGGGCTGGCCACGCCGACCGCGCTGATGGTCGGCACCGGCCGGGGAGCCCAGCTCGGCATCCTGATCAAGGGACCCGAGGTCCTGGAGACCACCCGCAAGGTCGACACCGTCGTCCTGGACAAGACCGGCACCGTCACCACCGGCAGGATGACCCTGCTCGCCGTCCACACCGCCGCCTCCACCGACGAGAACGAGGTCCTGCGGCTGGCCGGCGCCCTGGAGAACGCCTCCGAGCACCCCATCGCCCAGGCCGTCGCCGCCGGCGCGGCCGAGCGGACCGGGGAGCTGGCCACCCCCGAGGACTTCGCCAACGTTCCCGGACTCGGTGTCCAGGGCATCGTGGACGGCCACGCCCTCCTGGTGGGCCGCGAGAAGCTGCTCGCCGAGTGGGAGATCCACCTGCCGGAGGCCCTGCTCCGGGCCAAGCGCGAGGCCGAGGCGGCGGGCCGTACCGCCATCGCGGTCGCCTGGGACGGCGAGGCCCGCGCGGTCCTGGAGGTCGCCGACGCGGTCAAGGACACCAGCGCCGAGGCCATCACCCGGCTGCGCGCCCTGGGCCTGACCCCGATCCTGCTGACCGGTGACAACAAGGCCGTGGCCGAGTCGGTCGCCGCCGAGGTGGGCATCGACGAGGTGATCGCCGAGGTCATGCCCGAGGACAAGGTCGATGTGGTCAAGCGCCTCCAGGCCGAGGGCCGCAGCGTCGCCATGGTGGGCGACGGCGTCAACGACGCCGCCGCGCTCGCCCAGGCGGATCTGGGTCTGGCGATGGGCACGGGCACGGACGCCGCCATCGAGGCCGGCGACCTGACCCTCGTACGGGGAGACCTGCGGGCGGCGGCCGACGCCATCCGGCTGGCCCGGCGCACCCTCGGCACCATCCGCACCAACCTGTTCTGGGCCTTCGCCTACAACGTCGCCGCCCTGCCGCTCGCCGCGCTGGGCCTGCTCAGCCCGATGATCGCGGGTGCGGCGATGGCCTTCTCGTCGGTCTTCGTGGTCGGCAACAGCCTGCGGCTGCGGGGCTTCAAGGCCGCCTCGTAGGACTCGCGGGACCCAGCGGGGAGGCGGGGCCGGGCGCGGGGCGCCCCCCCGCCACCCCACCCCCCGCG
>NZ_JBEOYB010000038.1:0-76326 GCF_040296845.1 Streptomyces sp. NPDC001985 | reverse complement strand
GGTCCGCCCGCACCGGCCACCGCCCGCCGGGCGGGCCCGCGCGAGCGCGGCCGGCCCCCGGTCCGCGCGGTCCGCGCCGCACACCGGCGGCGGGACCGAGGGCCGTCCGACGGCGGCGGGGCGGCCATGTCATCGCGGCGTGATGCACCCGCGCGCGGAACGGCGCAGCTCACCGGAGCGACGCTCGACAGGCCACGACATGGGCCGATGCCCTTTCGGCTGCGCAAGGTAGGGATCAAGCCCCATCGCGCGGCTTCGCCGCCAGATTGCCGTCATCCCCTTGAGGTGTACTACACGCATCTATTAGGAAGGATCACGTCCGGTCGGGTGACAGAGCCGTCGACCCGGTGCACCAACGCCATGGCAGCAGCGCGAATGTTCCGCCCCCGGGGGAGTGATCAAGCAAATGCCCAGCAGTGCCGATCCGACATGCCTGGAATTGACCGCCGCCCAGCTCGGTGTGTGGACCGCCCAGCACCTCGACCCCGGCAGCCCCCGCTACAACTGCGGCAGCTACCTGGAGCTCCCCGGCGGCATCGACCCGGAGCTGATGCGCCGGGCGGTGCGCCGGGCGGTCGACGAGGCCGAGGCACTGCGCGTACGGTTCCACGACCGTGACGGCCCCGGCGGCGCCACCCCGGTCCAGACGGTCCACCCCACCCCCGCCGACCCCCTGGAGCTCCTCGACACCACCACCGCCGCCGACCCGATGGCCGCGGCCGAGGCCTGGATGCGCGCGGACCAGTCGGAGGCCGCGTCGCTCACCGACGGGCCCCTGGCGCGCCACGTCCTCATCACGGTCGCCCCCGGCACCCGTCTGCTCTATCTCCGCTACCACCACATCGTCATGGACGGCTACGGCCAGACGCTCCATCTGCGCAGAATCGCCGAGATCTGCACCGCGCTCGCCGCCGGCACGGAGATCCCGCCGCCGCGCGCCCGGCCCCTGCGGGAGACCGTCGCCGAGGCCGCCGCGTACGAGAACTCGGCCGCGCACACCCGGGACCGGGACTTCTGGCTCGGCCGGTTCGCCGAACGGCCCGAGCCCGTGAGCCTGGGCGGGCAGCGGACCCACGCCGCCCGCAGTCTGCTGCGGCACGCCACCGACCTCGGCGAACCGGACCTCGCGCTGCTCCGGGAGGCCGCCCACCGGCTGAGCGCCCGGCCCTCGGCGCTGCTGATCGCCGCGGTCGCCGCCTACCAGTGCCGGGTCACCGGCCGCGCGGAGACCTTACTGAACCTGCCGGTCACCGCCCGGCAGACCCCGGCGGCACGCGCCACGCCCGCCATGCTCGCCAACGAACTGCCCGTGCGGTTCACCGCCGCACCCGGTACCTCCTTCGCCGACCTCGTCGCCCGGACGGCGGGGACCCTGGGACGGCTCCTCACCCACCAGCGGTACCGAGGCGAGGAACTCCGCCGCGACCTCGGCATGTCCGGCAGCGCCGAGCGGCTCGCGGGCACCACCGTCAACGTGGTCACCTTCGACACCGGCCTCTCCTTCGCCGGAGCGCCGAGCCCCGCGCACCACCTCTCCTCCGGACCGGTCCACGACCTCCAGCTGGACTTCTTCACCGACGCCCGCACCAGCCGGGTCCGGCTGGTCGCCGACGCCGACCCCGCCCGGTACGCGCCCGGGGCCCTCGCCGGCCACACCCGGCGCCTGCTGACCCTGCTGCGCCACGCGCTGCGCGACCCCGGGGTGCCGGTGGACCGGCTCGACCTCATGGACGGCGCCGAACGCGACGCCGTACTGAGCGCCGGCCGGGGCCCCGCTACCGCGTACGCCACGGCGGAGCTGTCCCTCCACGCACTGGTGGAGCGGCAGGCCGCCCGCACCCCCGACGCCACGGCCGTGAGTGCCGCCGGCGGCACCCTGACCTACCGGGAGCTGACCGGCCGGGCCCGGCGGCTCGCCGGCCATCTGCGCGAACGCGGAGCGGGCCCCGGCTCGGTCGTCGGCGTCCACGAGGAGCGCTCCGCCGACCTGGTCGTGGACCTGCTCGCCGTACTGATGTCCGGCGCCGCCTATCTGCCGCTCGACCCCGGGCTGCCCGCCGCCCGGATCGCGTTCCAGATCGAGGACGCCGCCGTGCGCACCGTGCTCAGCAGCGCGGATCTCGCCACCCGGCCGCGCTCCGCGGAGTGGCCCGGCACCGAGGTCGTCCCCGTGGACAAGGTGCTGCCCGCACTGCCCGAGTCCGGGCCGCCGGCCGCCGTCGCCGGCCCCGGCGACACGGCGTACGTCCTCTACACCTCCGGCTCCACCGGCGCACCCAAGGGTGTCGCGGTGCCGCACCGGGGCGTGGTCAACCGGCTGCTGTGGATGCAGGACGAGTTCCGCATCGGCCCCGGTGACCGGGTCCTCCAGAAGACGCCGTACACCTTCGACGTATCGGTGTGGGAGTTCTTCTGGCCGCTGCTCACCGGCGCGGCCCTGCACCTCGCCGCGCCGGGGGAGCACCGGGACCCGCGCGCCCTGGCCGAGACGGTGCGGCGCGAGTCCATCACCACCCTGCACTTCGTCCCGCCGATGCTCGATCTCTTCCTGGCGGAGCCCGCGGCGGCGCGGCTGCCGTCCCTGCGGCGGGTGCTGTGCAGCGGTGAGGCCCTCGGCCCGGCCACCGTCCGGCAGTTCTTCACGGTGTACGGCGGACCGGACGGCCCGGGCCTGCACAACCTCTACGGACCCACCGAGGCGTCCATCGACGTCACCCACTGGCCGTGCGCGCCGGGGAACGACGCCGGCCCGGTCCCGATCGGCCGGGCCGTCGCCAACACCGCCCTGTACGTGCTCGACGCGGGCGGCGAGCCGGTGCCCTTCGGTGTCGTGGGCGAACTCCACATCGGCGGGGTCCAACTCGCCTCCGGCTATCTCAACCGCCCCGACGAGACCGCGCTCCGCTTCATCCGCCACCCCCTCCTCGGCCGCCTCTACCGGACCGGGGACCTGGCCGCGCTGCGGCCCGACGGGGTCGCCGAGTACCACGGCCGGATCGATCAGCAGCTCAAGATACGCGGACAGCGCGTCGAGCCCGGCGAGGTCGAGGCGGCGCTCCTCGCCCTGCCCCACGTCGCCCAGGCCGTGGTGACCGCGCCCCGGTCACCCGGCGGGGAGCGGCAGCTGCTGGCCCATGTGGTGCCGGCGCCGGCGGCCCCCGGCGGCGCCGTCTCCGAGGCCGCGCTGCTCGCCGAGGTCCGTGAGCGACTGCCCGCGCCCCTCGTCCCCTCGCGGATCGTCGTCCTCGGCGAGCTGCCGGCGCTGCCCAGCGGCAAGGTGGACCGCGCCGCCCTGCCGCCGCCCGACAACGATGCCCGGCCCGCCGCCGGGGAACCGGCCGACGAGGCCGAGCGCCTGGTCCTGGAGGCATGGCGGGAGGTCCTGGGCCGCGACGCCGTGGACCTGGACCGCTCGTTCTTCACGCTCGGCGGGGACTCCATCCTCAGCATCCGGATGCGGACCGCCCTGGAGCGGCGCGGGCTCACCTTCCCGGTCGCCGACCTCTTCGAGGCGCCCACGGTCCGGGCCCTCGCCCGGCGCACCCGCCCCACGGCCCCGGCGGCCGGCCGGGCCGGGCCGTTCTCGCTGCTCGACCCCGCCGACCGGGCCGCGCTGCCCGCCGGCCTCACCGACGCGTATCCGCTGGGCAGTATGCAGACCGCGATGCTCCTGCACGGCGGATACGAGGACGGGAGTTCGGTCTACCGGGTCGTCACCAGCGTCCGGATCGGTCTGCCCTTCGACGAGGCCGTGCTGCGGCGGGCCCTGGACGCCACCGTCCGCCGCCACCCCGCCCTGCGCACCTCCTTCCACCCGACCGGCTTCAGCGAACCCCTCCAACTCGTCCACGACGAGGTCGCCGTCGGAGTGGAGGTGGACCGCGCGCTGTACGGAGCGGGGTCCGAGGCCAGGGACGAGGGCCTGCGCGCCTGGGCCGACCGCGTCAAGCGCCGCGCGTTCGACCTCGCGTCGGCCCCGCTGCTGGCCTTCACCGCCCACCCGCTCGGAGCGGAGTCGTTCCAGCTGGGCGTGGTGGAGCACCACGCGGTGCTCGACGGATTCAGCGACGCCGCGATGCTCGACGAGATCGCCGCCCGCTACCGGGCCGGCAGCGCCGGAGAGGACCTCTGGCTGCCGGAGCTGCCGTCCACCTACCGCGCGTTCGTGGCCGCCGAGCGAGCGGCGGCGGGGGACGCCGGGCACCGCGCCTTCTGGGAGGCGGAGCTGGCCGGCGCCGAAGCCACCCCGCTGCCCCGCACCGGTGCCACCGGGGAGCCCGGCACGGCCTGCCACCGCCGCTACGACGTCCCCGTCGGCGCCGGCACCGCGGCCCGCCTCGCGGACGCGGCCCGTGCCGCGGGGCTGCCGCTGAAGTCCGTGCTGGCCGCCGCCCACGCCGCCGTTCTGCACAGCCTCGCGCCCGGCGCCGATGTCGTCACCGGAACGGTGGCCCACGGCCGTCTCGACGAGGACGGCGGCGACGAGGTGATCGGCGTCTTCGTCAACACCCTCCCGCTGCGGGTCTCCGTGCGGGGGACCTCCTGGCGGGAACTCGCCCGGCAGATCCACGGCCATGAGCGCCGCACCGCGCCGCACCGCCGCTACCCCTACGCCCGGGTCCTGCGCGACCACCCCGCCGCCGCCCCGGACGCGTATGTCAACTTCATGGACTTCCACCGGCAGTGGGGAGCCGGCACGGCGGTACTCGACGGCTTCGGCATCGCGGACACCGACTTCCCACTGGCCGTCAACTTCCTCGTCGACCCCGTCGGCGGCCGGCTCGGACTGTGGCTCGACTGCGACACCGCCGTACTCGACCCCGCGTTCTGCGACCGGCTCACCGGCTACTACGCCCGGGCGCTGCTCGCGTTCGCCGCCGACCCCGCGGCGGCGGCGGACGGCTGCGACCTGCGCGACGAGACCGAACGCGCGCTGCTGAGCCGGTGGAACGAGACGACCCCGGTCCAGGGCACCGCGGTCCACGCGCACCGGGCGTTCGCGGATCAGGCCGCCGCGACGCCGGGCGCCGTCGCCGTGCTGGACCGGGGCACCACCCTCGACTACGCCGCCCTCGACGCCCGGGCCAACCGGCTCGCCCGCCATCTGCGCGCGCGGGGCGCGACCGTGGGCGCCCGCGTCGGTGTCAGTGTGCGGCGCGGCGCCGATCTCGTGGTCGCGCTGCTCGCGGTGATCAGGACCGGCGCCGCCTATGTCCCGATGGACCCGGACTTCCCCGCCGAGCGCCTCCGCCACATCGCCGGGGACGCCGGACTGGACTGTGTGCTCGCCGGGCCGGGGGCCGAGATCCCGGACCTCGGGGACCGGCCCGTCGTACGCCTCCAGGACGAGGCCGGGCCGATCGCCGCCCGCTCACCCGCACCCTTCGACTGCCCGGCGGGACCCGGCGATCCGGTCTATGTGATCTACACCTCCGGCTCCACCGGCCATCCCAAGGGAACGGTGCTGCTCCACCGCAACCTCACCAACTTCTTCGCCGGGATGGACCGGCTGATCGGTACCGGTCCCGGTGCCACCGTCCTCGCCCTCACCAGCGTGTCCTTCGACATCTCGATCCTCGAACTGCTCTGGCCCCTGACCCGTGGCGCCGCTGTCGCCATCGGCGGCGAGCGCGTCATCGACCGGCTGGTGCCCGACCCGGACGGGGACCCCGGCGAGGACTCCTTCACCGGTCTGTGCGAGCGCCACCGGCCCGCACTGGTCCAGGCGACCCCGTCCTTCCTCTCCGCCGTCGCCGCCGAGCCCGAGGCCCTGCGGTCGCTGAGGTCCGTGCGCACCCTGATGGCCGGTGGCGAGGCCTTCCCCTCCGGGCTGGCCCAGCGGCTGCTCACCGCGCTGCCGGATACCCGTGTCCTCAATGGATACGGCCCCACGGAGGCCACCATCTACTCCGTGGTCCATGAACTCGACCGGGACCGGGACCCCGGCGCCGCCGTGCCGATCGGCCGGCCCGTCGCCAACGCCGTCCTGCGCGTCTGCGCGCCGGACGGCGGCGAGCTGCCCATCGGGGCCGAGGGGGAGCTGTGGATCGGCGGCGACGGCGTCGCCGAGGGGTATCTGGGCCGCCCCGAGCTGACCGCCGAGCGGTTCGTCACCGCTGCCGACGACGGGCTGCGCCACTACCGCACCGGCGACCGGGTGCGCCGCCGCGCCGACGGGGAGCTGGACTTCCTCGGCCGCGTCGACCGCCAGGTCAAGATCCGCGGCCACCGGGTCGAGCCCGACGAGGTGGAGAGCGTGCTCTCCACCCACCCCGGGGTCGCCACCGCCGCCGTGGTCGCCGTGGACCGGGCGGGCGGACAGACCGAACTCGTCGCCTATGTCGCACCCGCCGCCGCGCACGCGACCGACGACGCGCACCTGGCCCATCTCGACCACTGGCGCGAGGTCTGGGAGGACACCTACGGCGCACCGGAGCCCGCGGACCGCCCCGTACCCCCCACGGACCTCCCCGCCGCCGGCACTGACTCCGCCGCCACCGACACCGCCGGCTCCGGGGACTTCGCGGGCTGGCTCAGCAGCTACACCGGCGCCCCGATCCCCGAGGACGAGATGCGGGAGTGGCTCACCGGCACCCTCGACCGGGTGGCCGCGCTGAACGCCCGCCGGATCGTCGATGTCGGCGTCGGCGTCGGCCTCTTTCTGCGGGAGCTGGCCCCGGGCGCCGACTCCTACCTGGGCCTGGACGTCTCCGGGGCCGCCCTGCGCGCCGCGGCCCGCGCGCTCTGCGGGTCCGGCCCGCTCCCCGGCCATGTCACCCTGCGCCAGGGCGACGCCCTCGCCCTGGCCGACCTGCCCTCCGGCAGCGCCGACCTGGTGCTGTTCAACTCCGTGGTCCAGTACTTCCCCGGCCCCGGCTATCTCCGCCGGGCCCTGGCCGAGGCGATCCGGGTCGCCGGCCCCTCGGGGGCCGTGTTCATCGGCGACGTACGGGATCTGACCCTGCTCGACGCCTTCCACGCCGATGTGCAGCTGCGCCGCTCACCGCCGCTGACCCCGGCCCGCGCCGTCGCATCGGCCGCCTCCCGCGCCCTCGCCGACGAACGCGAACTCTGCCTCGCCCCCGGCTTCTTCCACGAGCTGAGCACGGTGGCGGAGCACCCCGTCACCGTACGGATCGACCTCAAGCGCGGCCACGGCGACAACGAACTCACCCGTTTCCGCCGGGACGTCACCCTGCTGGGCCCCGGCCGCGCCACCGACCCGCCCCCGGCGGGCGGGACCGGCACCGTCGGCTGGCGCGAGGCCGTGACCGCGTCCGACGGCACCGGAACCGGCGCGCTGGACGCCCTGCTCGCCCGCACCCCCGCCGATCGCGCCCTCACCCTGACCGGGGTCCCCGACGAGCGGCTCGCCCGCCCGCTGGCGGCGCTGGCCCTGCTCCGCGGCGAACCGCCCGCGCACACCACGGCCTGGGACCTGGAGCGCGCTGTCTGGGACGCCGGCGGCCCCGGCGCCGTGCACCCCGAGGCCGCCGCGCGCCTCGGGGAGCGGCACGGCCGCACCGTACGGCTGGTACCCGCCCGGTCCGGGCGGCCCGGCGAGTTCGACGCCGTCATCGGACCGGCCCGGACTCCCGCGTCCACCGGTCCGGCAGCCCACCAGGACCCCGAGGAGCAACGACGGTGAACGCGCCCTCCCTCCCCTCCCAGCCCTCCGCGCCGACCGCCAACGACCCGCTGTCCGCCGCCGCCTGGGCCCGGTTCCGGGCCGACATCAGGGCCCACACGGCCGCCCGGCTCCCCGACGCGATGGTCCCCGCGCGCTTCGTGGTCCTCCCCGAACTGCCGAAGCTCCCCAATGGCAAGATCGACCGGGGGCGCCTCGCCCGGGGCCCCGCCGAGGCCACCCCGGACAGCGCCCACCTCCCGCCCGAGACACCCGAGGAACTCCGTCTCACCGCCCTGTGGGCCGACGTCCTGGACGCACCCCGGGTCGGTGTGCGCGACAACTTCTTCGAACTGGGCGGGGACTCCCTCGCGGCGGCGCAGATGGCCGCCCGGCTGCGGGCCGACACCGGCGCCCGCGTCAATCTGCGGCGGTTCTTCGAGAACCCGACGGTGGAACACCTCATCGCCCTGCTCGGCGGCGGCGGGCGCACCCCGGACACCGTCCGCCGCCACCCGCGCAGCGTCCCCGCGGCCGACCTCGCCGCCGACGCGGAACTCCCCGCCGACATCGCGCCGGAGCCCGGCGCGGCCCCGCCCTCCGGCGGACCGTACCGCAGCGTCCTCCTCACCGGGGGCACCGGCTACACCGGGGCCTTTCTGCTCCGCGCGCTGCTGGACCGCTCCGACGCCCATCTCCACGTCCTGGTCCGGGCCGACCGCCCCTCGGCGGCCATCGCCCGGGTGCGCGCGGCCATGGAGCGGTACGGAGTGTGGCGCGCCGGCGACGAGCGGCGGCTCACCGGCGTACCCGGCGACCTGGCCCGCCCCCACCTCGGACTCGACCGGAACACCCATCAGCGGCTCGCCCGCGACATCGAGATGATCGTCCACAACGGGGCCTGGTCCAGCTACGCCCTGCCCTACCGGCGCCTCAAGCCGGTGAATGTGCTGGGCACCCGGGAGGTCCTCGCGCTCGCCGCCCGGCACCGCGTCAAACCGGTCCACTACACCTCCTCCCTCGCCGTCTATCCGGGGCACCCCGGCCGGCACCACTGGGCCGAGGACGCGGCCACCGCGCCCGAGGGAGTGGTCGGCGGCTACCGGCAGACCAAGTGGGTCGGCGACCGGATGATGGCCGAGGCCCATCGGCGCGGCATCCCCACATGCGTCTACCGCCCGGGCCAGGTCAGCGGCGCGCAGTCCACCGGGGCCTGCTCGACCGACACCTTCCTCAACGCCACACTGAAGGGCTGTGTCCAGCTGGGCGCCGCCCTGGAGTTCGACGTCACCCTGGAGCTGACCCCGGTCGACTTCTTCGCCGACGCCCTGGCCCATGTGGCACTCGGCGGGCGGTGGCACGGAACGGCCTTCAACGTCCCGGCCGCCCGCACCCTCAGCTGGCACCGGCTCGTCGAACTGCTCGGGGAGTGCGGCTATCCGCTGCGCCTGCTCCCGTACCGCGACTGGTACCGCGAGCTGTCCGGCGCCGTCGAGCGCGGCGAGGAGAACGAACTCGCCCGCTTCCTCCCGCTGTTCGGCGAGGAGGCGCCCTCCGAGGACCTCGGCTACCGGGGCAGCGAGCCCGAGTTCGCCACCACGAACCTGAGGGCCGCGCTGACGGGCTCCGGCATCTCCTGCGGGCCGCCCGACCGCGAGCTGATCGACCGCTTCCTCACCCACTTCGCCGCCACCGGGTATCTGCCCCCGCCGCGAGGCGCCGTCCCCCCGGGCACCGCCCCGCGCGTGACCCCTCCGAGCACCGCCCCGCGAAGGACCACCCCATGACCGGTTCTCTGCTCCGTGACCCCACCGCCCTGCGTCTGCTCCGCCGCCACGCGGCCGAGCGCCCCGGTCAGGACGCCGTGACCTTCGTCCACGACCACGACAGCGCCGACGGGGAACAGACCCTCGGCTACGCCGCGCTCGACGCCGAGGCGGCCCGGGTCGCCTCCTGGCTCCAGGAGCACTGCGCCCCCGGCGACCGGGTGCTGCTGCTGCACCCCCCGGGGCTCCCGTTCGTCACCGCGTTCCTCGGCTGCCTCTACGCCGGGGTGGTCGCCGTCCCCTCGCCCATGCCCGGTCACTTCGCCCACCAGCAGCGCCGGACCACGGGCATGGCGGCCGACGCGGGAGCCCGGATCGCGCTCACCGACACCGGTCAGCTCCCCGAGGTCCAGCGGTGGATCACCGAACAGGGCCTCGGACTGCGGGCCGAGGCCAGCGACGCCCCCGGCTTCGGTGACGCCGCCGCCTGGCGGGAGCCGCCCGTGGACGCGCGGGACCTGGTCCTCCTCCAGTACACATCGGGCTCCACCGGGGACCCCAAAGGGGTGATGATCGGCCACGGCAATCTGCTGCACAACGCCGACAGCCTGCGCCGTTCCCTGGGCCTCGATGAGCACACCCGGTTCGGCGGCTGGATTCCGCTCTACCACGACATGGGTCTGATGGGGCAGTTGCTGCCCGCGCTGTTCCTGGGCAGCACCTGTGTGCTGATGTCGCCGATGGCCTTCCTCAAACGCCCCCACCAGTGGCTCTCGATGATCGACCGCCATGGGCTCGGCTACTCGGCCGCGCCGAACTTCGCCTACGAGCTCTGTGTGCGCAAGGTGACCGCCGAGCGGGCCGCCGCGCTCGACCTGTCGCGCTGGCGCTTCGCGGCCAACGGCTCGGAGCCCATCCAGGCGTCCACCCTGCGCGGCTTCGCCGAGCACTTCGCCGTCTCCGGCTTCCGGCCCGAGGCACTGGCACCCTGCTACGGGATGGCGGAGGCGACCGTCTTCATCTCCGGCCGCGCCGGACGGCCCCCGGTCGTCCGGCGCGTTGACCCCGGCGCGCTGGAGAAGGACGAACTCCGGCCCGCCGCGCCCGGCGGCCCCGTACGCGAACTCGTCGGTTGCGCCGACGCCCCCGACTTCGACGTGCGCGTGGTCGACCCGGCCACCTCGCGGGAGCTGCCCGACGGCACCACCGGCGAGATCTGGGTGCGCGGGGAGAGCGTCGGCGCGGGGTACTGGGGACGCGCGGAGGCGTCCGCCGAGACCTTCGCCGCCCGCACCGCCCGGGGAGAGGGGCCCTATCTGCGCACCGGCGACCTCGGCGCCCGGTACGACGGCGAACTCTTCGTCACCGGACGGATCAAGGACCTCCTGATCATCCACGGGCGCAATCTCCACCCCCACGACCTGGAGCACGAGCTGCGGCTGCGCCACCCCGCGCTCGCCACCCTCGCCGGAGCGGTCTTCAGCGTTCCCGCCCCGCACGAGGAGATCGTGGTCCTGCACGAGATCCGGGGCCGGCTCACCCCCGAGGAGCTGACCGAGACCGTCCGGGGCATGCGCCGCACCGTGCTGCGGGAGTTCGGCGTCCACGCCGCCGGAGTGCTGCTGATGCGGCCCGGCACCATCCACCGGACCTCCAGCGGCAAGGTGCGGCGCTCCCGGATGCGCCGGCTCTTCCTCGACGGAGCCCTCGCCCCGGTCCACCAGGAGCTCGATCCGGTGCTCGCCGCCCCGGCCCTCCGGGAACGCCCGTGACGGCCCCCGCCACGCCCGCGGACCCCGCTCCGACCGTGCCCGCCGGCCCCGCTCCGGCCACGCCCGCGGACCCCGCTCCGACCGTGCCCGCCGGCCCCGCTCCGGCGACACCCGCCGGCCCCGCTCCGGCGCCGGGGCCGGGGCCCGGAGCCGGGAGTGCGCCGGCCCTCCCCGCGACCCCCGCCCGCTGGCCGGCGATGGCCGGCGCCCTCCCGCTTCCCACGGCCCTGGAATCCGCCATCGCCGCCCGCTTCGCCGAGGACGGCGCCGAGGCGCCCCTCGCACCGGCCCGCTCGGCCCGCCTCGACGAGCGGGAGGAGTTCCCGGACCTGGAGTGCGCCCTCCTCGACGCCCTCCGGGTCCCGCGCGCCTATGTGCCGCCGGAACTCGGCGGCGCCGGGGGCGGTCTGCCCGAGCTGGTGGAAACCCTGCGCACCGTCGCCCGCCACGATCTGACCTCGGCCGTCGCCCACGGCAAGACCTTCCTCGGCGCCGCGCCCGTATGGCTGTCCGGCGGCCCCGCACAGGCCGGCGGCCTCGCACGCGCGGTCCTCGCCGGCGCGGTCGTCTGCTGGGGGCTGACCGAACCCGGCCGGGGCAGCGACCTCCTCGCCGGTGAGCTGACCGCCACCGCCACCGACCGGGGCACCTGGCTCCTCGACGGCGTGAAGTGGCCCGTCAACAACGCCACCCGCAGCCGGTTCTGCACCGTGCTCGCCCGCACCGATCCCCGGGGAGGCCCCCGGGGCTTCACCCTCTTCCTCGTCGACAAGGACACCCTGGGCCCCGGACACCACCGCCACCTGCCCAAGGAACCCACCCACGGCATCCGGGGCGCCGACATCAGCGGCATCGCCCTCCACCGGGCCGAGGTCGGCGCCGACACCGTCGTCGGCGCGGCCGGCGAGGGCGCCGAGACCGTGCTCCGCGCCCTTCAGCTCACCCGTACGGTCTGCTGCTCGCTCTCGGTCGGCGCCGGCGAGCACGCCCTGCGCCTCGCCCTCGACTTCGCCCGGAACCGGGCCCTGTACGGCACCTCGCTGCTGCGGCTGCCCCACGCCCGGAACACCCTGGCCACCGCCGCGGCCACCCTCTGCCTCGCCGAAGCCGCCACCACGGTCGCCGCCCGCTGCGCCCACGCCCTGCCCGGCGAGCAGAGTGTGGTGTCGGCGCTCGCCAAGGCCGCCGTGCCCGAGCTGGCCCAGTCGGTGATCGACGACTGCGCCGAAGTCCTGGGCGCCCGGGGCTTCCTCACCGGGCTCCACGCCCACGGCATGTTCCAGAAGCTGGAGCGCGACCACCGGATCGTCTCCATCTTCGACGGCAGCACGGCCGTCAACCGCAACGCCCTGATCAACCAGTTCCCCGTCCTCGTCCGCGCCCAGCGGACCGGGCGCCACGACGCGGCGGGACTCGCCGCCGCCACCGACCCCCGGGCGGAACTGCCCGGCCTCGACCCCGCCCGGCTGCGCCTGATGAGCCGCACCGGGTGCAGCGTCGTCCAGGGACTGGCCGCCGCCACCACCCGGCTCGACGGCCGCCGCACCGCCCCGGAGCGGACCGTGGCCCTGGCCCGGCGGCTGCGGACGCTCACCGACGACACCACGGAGCGGATGGCCGCGGTACGCCCCTCGGCCCGGGAGCTGCCGGCCGGGGCGTTCGCGCTCGCCCGCGCGTACGAGACCTGTTTCGCGGGCGCCGCCGCCCTGCACCTGTGGCTCGCCGCCGACCCCGGCACCGAGGGCTCCCTCCGGCTGGAAGCCGCCCTGGCCCGCGCGGTGGACCTGCTCACCCCCGGCGGCGAGCCCGCGCCGGCCGGCCTGTACGAGGACCTGCTCGCCACCCTGGGCGCGACCGGCGCGGAAGAGGAGACCGGCACCCCGTGAGCACCGCCCCCCACCACCCCGCGGCCCCCGCGGACGGCGGCTCCGCCGTCGCCGGACTGGAGCGGCTCCTCGGCACCGCCGCCGACCCCGGCAACCCCACCGGCAGCCGCGCCGTCCTCGCCGCCGACGAGCGCCAGGAGCCGCTCGCCGCCGGGGAACAGCTGCTCGACCGGTACGGCCTGGCCGCCCATGTCGTCCCCGAGAGCCTCGGCGGCCGGCTCACCCGGCTCGACCAACTGATCGACGTGATGCGGACCGTCTACCGCCGCGACCCCGCCCTCGGCCTCGCCCGGGGCGCCGGCCCCTTCATGGCCGCCGTCAACGTCTGGACCGCCGGCCGCCCCGAACAGCGCGCCCATCTCGCCCGGGCCCTGCTGTCGGGCTCCACGGCCGCCTGCGCCTACCACGAACTCGCCCAGGGGAACGATCTCGGCCGCGCCGGAGTCACCGCGCTGCCCGCCCCGCCGCCGGACACCGCCCTGCTCCTCAACGGCCGCAAGGAGGTCATCGCCAATCTGCGGCGGGCCGACACCGTCGTCCTCTTCGCCCGCACCGGCCGGGCATCCGGCAGCCGCAGCCACTCCCAGCTCCTCCTCGACACCGCCGCCCTGCCCGCCGACCGCGTCCGGCACCTGGACCGCTTCCGCACCACGGGCATGCGCGGAGTCCCGCTCGGCGGGGTCGAGTTCACCGACTGCCCGGTCCCCGCCGACAGCGTCATCGGCGCCCCGGGCCTCGGCCTGGAGACCGCCCTGCGCTCCTTCCAGCTCACCCGGATCGCCCTGCCCGGCATGACGGCCGGGCTCCTGGACTCCGCGATCCGCACCGCCCTGCGCTGCGCCACCGGCCGCCCCCTGTACGGCAGGACAGCGGCCGATCTGCCGCTCTCCCGCACCCTGCTCGCCGAGTCCTTCGCCGATCTGCTGCTCGCCGACGCCTTCCTCACCGTCGCCGCCCGGGCCGCGCACACCGCGCCGGCCCGGACCGCCATCCCCTCCTCCGCCGTCAAGGCCCTGGTCCCGCGCATCCTCATGTCCGCGGTCCACCGGCTCTCACAGCTCATGGGGTCCCAGTTCTATCTGCGCACCGGAGAACACGCGCTCTTCCAGAAACTGCTCCGCGACGGACTGCCCTCGTCGTTCGGGCACGCCTCCCGCGCCTCCTGTCTGGCCGGGCTGCTGCCACAGCTCCCGCTCGTCGCCCGCCGCACCTGGACCAACCCCGGGGCCGAACCGCTCCCCGCCGCCACCTTCCGGCTCGCCGACCCCCTGCCGCCCCTGCGCTTCGACGCCCTCGCCGTCACCGCGTCCGGCCGCGACCCGCTCGCCCGCTCCCTCACCTCGGGCCCCGCGAGCCACGCCCCCGACGGCACACCGGAAGGGGACATCGGCGCCGCGGCCCGTTCCCGTACCGCCGAACTCGCCGCACTGGCGGCGGACTGCCGGGACCTGCGCCCCGAGCACCTCGCGCCCACAGCCCCCGCGCACGGCTTCGCCCTCGCCGAACGGTGGACGGGCATCCTCGCCGCCTCCGCCTGCATCGGCCTGTGGCACCACCACGACACGGGCGGGCCGCTCGCCGACCCCGTCTGGGTGCTCGCCGCCCTGCACCGGCTCGACGCCCACCAGGGACGCCACCGCGACCATCTGCCCCCGCACCTCACCGAGCCCCTCTACGCCGAACTCGTCCGCCGTGAGGCCGCGGGCCGCACCTTCGACCTCGGCTGCCACCCGACCGGCGCCTGAGGCCGCACCGAACCGTCCCCACCCCGCCCCTCACCACGGCACCCACCGGAGGCCCCCATGCCCCAGCCCGACACCACCACCAGCGGCCCCGCCCAGGCACCCACCGCCGAGGAGCTGCGCGCCTGGCTCACCGAACGCGTCGCCGAGTACGCGCGGTACGACGGCGAGATCCGCCACGAGGTTCCGTTCGCCGAGTACGGGCTGGACTCCGTCTACGCCCTCGCCATGTGCGGCGACATCGAGGACCACCTCGGCATCGAGGCCGATCCGACCATCATGTGGGACCACCCGACCATCGTCTCTCTCGCCGACGCCCTGCTGGCCGCCCGCGCCGGCGACCCGCCCGCCGCCCCCGCGGCCCGCGACGACAGCCGGTGACACCACCCCGCCCGCCGAACGGAGCAGCTCAGGCATGGAACACCGGCCGGACCCCCGAGCCCACCTCTTCACCGCCGGCTTCGTCGCCGACCCGTACCCCGTCTACCGGACCCTGCGGGAGAGCGGCCCCGCCCACCGGGTCACCCTCCCCGGCGGGGTGGAGGCCTGGCTCGTCACCCGCTACGAGGACTGCCGGCGGATCTTCCTCGACAACACCTCCTTCTCCAAGGACATGGCCGCCGCCTGGACCGCGTACCGGGAGGAGAGGGTCCCCGTCACCGGTGACGTGGTCATCGGCATGGGGGACTCCATGCTCGTCTCCGACCAGCCCCGGCACACCCGGCTGCGCTCCCTGGTCTCCAAGGCGTTCGCCCCCCGGCGCGTCGAGTCCCTCGCGCCGGGGATCGCGCGCTCCACCGAACGGCTCCTCGCCGGTCTCACCGCCCGCGAGGGACCGCGCGCCGGGCGCGCCGACCTGACCACCGAGTTCGCCGCGCTGCTCCCCATGGAGGTGATCTGCGAACTCCTCGGTGTGCCCGCCGAGGAAGGCGACTGGCTGCGGCGCGCGACCGAGGCGGTCATGAGCAACGACCCGGGCAGCCGGGACACCGCCCTGCGGGCGTTCCAGGACTTCCACGCCTTCCTCGGCGACCACGTCCGGCGCAAACGGCGCACCGGCGGCACCGATCTGACCTGCGCCCTCATCGACGTCCGCGACGAGGGCGACCGGCTGACCGAGGACGAACTCGTGGCGATGCTCGGCGTCCTGCTCGCCGCCGGGCACGAGACCACCGTCAACCTTCTCGGCAGCAGTGTGCTCGCCCTGCTCCGCCACCCGGAACAACTGGCGGCGCTGCGCGCGGAACCGGACGGGTGGCCCGGCGCCATCGAGGAGGTGCTGCGCTGGGAGGGCCCGATCCAGAACGCGATCTGGCGGTTCACCCGGGTCCCGGTCACGCTCGGGGACGTCACCATCCCGGCGGGCGAGGCGATCGCCCTGAGCGTCGCGTCGGCCGACCGGGACCCGGCGCGCTTCCCGGACGCCGAGTCCTTCGACAGCGCCCGGGGCGACCGGGGCCACCTCGCCTTCGGCCACGGCATCCACCACTGCGTGGGGGCGCCCCTGGCCAGGCTGGAGGCGAGGATCGCGGTACCGCTGGTCTTCGCCTCGCTGCCCGGGCTGCGGCTGGACGGGGAGCCGGTGTACCGGCCGTCCACGGTGTCGCGGGCGCTGGCCGCACTCCCCGTCGCCTTCGGTGACGGCGCCGGCCCGGTCACCGGCTGACCGGGCCGGAGCCGTCAGCCGACCGCGCTCTCCCGGGCCGCGCCCGCCGCCCGGGAGAGCGCGGACAGGCACGCCCGCAACTCCTCGCGGGTCGCCGGGTCGACCAGCCGGCCATCGGTGATCTTCGCGGCGGCCAGTCCGATGCGCAGATTCTCGGGGAGCACGGTGGTCTGCATCATCGTCAGGGTCTCCGCCAGCCAGGCCTGCGCCCGGTCGCCGCCCTGCATCGAGGTCGAGGCCGTCACCAGGACGACCGGCTTGCCCACCTGCTGCCCGCCGCCCACGAGCCACTCCAGCGCGTTCTTCAGCACACCCGAGGTGCCGCGCGCGTACTCCGGGCTCGCGATCAGCAGCCCGTCCGCCGCCGCGCACCGCTCACGCAGCTCCCGCACCTCGGGCGGCAGCTCCCGCCGCTCCACATCCTGGTTGAAGAAGGGCAGCTGTCCCAGATCCGGACCGATGTCCAGTCGCGCGGTCGGCGGGCACAGCTCCGCCGCCGCTCTGATCACAGCCCCGTTGAACGATCCGGCACGTAAACTTCCGCACAGAGCGAGGAACTTCATCACCGCACCGTATCGCAGGAGCCGATCATCGGTGTGGGGGACATGCGACCCGCCGGTGGCCTCGGTGCGACGGCGGGCGGCGCCCGGGCCGGGGCCGCGCACGGGCGGTCAGCCGTCCGCGCGGTCGTCCTGGCCGATGAGCTGTGCCACGCGTTCCATACAGCGCATCCGGGCGGGCGAGAAGTCGTAGGGCATGGTGGAGACGGCCTCAACGGCGCTCATCCGTCTCTCCTCCTCCGCCGGGTCGGCCTCGTAGGTCTCGAAGAGCTCGTCGTCGCCGGCGTCCAGCCCGGCCGCCGTGATGGCCCGCAGGAGGGCCTGGTGGTGGGTGTACTGCTGTACGGCGAGGTCCTCGACGCGCGGGTCGTCGGGGTCCACGCCGTCGTCGAGGGCGGCCTCGGCCTCGTCGAGGCGGTCCTGCTCGGCCCGCAGCCCGGGGTGGGTGGCCAGCACGATGTACAGGCCGGCCTGTATCGCGGAGCCGAGCGGCCCGAAGATCCGCTCCGTGATCAGCAGGGCCTCCATGTCGGCGGCGCGCAGTGCGCCACGGGGCAGGTGGCCGAGCCGGTCCGTCACCGGCTCGGAGAGCAGCCCCAGCGGACTGCCCACGGCCCGCAGGCGCTCGACGGCCGCCCTCTGACGCTTGATGTCGCTCTCCCGGGCGGCCAGCGACTCCTCCAGCCGGCCCAGGGTCTCCTCGATGTTCCCGGAGTCGTCGAAGGCGGTCCGCATGTCGTCCAGGCTGATGCCCACCTCCGCCATCCTGCGAATCCACAGCAGGCGGACCATGTCGTCGTAGCCGTACCGGCGGCGGCCGTCCCCGCCCCGCTCGGGTTCCGGCAGCAGACCGATCTGGTGGTAGTGGCGGACAGCGCGCGGGGTGGTCCCGGCGAAGGCGGCAGCGGCGCCGATCCTGACCTGGCGGGGCGGTGTGATGAAGGGGTACATCGCGGAGGGGGCCTTTCGTGCGGTGGTGCCTCGACGACACCACATGCCGCTACGGCAGGTGCAACAGCGCACCGCCCCGATTCCACCATCCGCCGGGCTCCGGTCCGGCGCCGGACCCCGGTCAGCGGGACGGGGAGTCCGCGTCCCGCCGGAGGTGCTCCGCGTTCCTGTCCGGCAGCCGTCGTGTCCCCCGGGCCGGGAAGTGCCGCCCCGTCGGCGCGGGGGCAGTCCGCCGGGAGCCGGATGCGCCTCCGCGAGCCGCACAGCGCCCGCCGCGCCCGTGCTCGGTCCACCGCCGTCGCCGGTGTTCCTCATCGACCACGGCCGGGGGCCTTCGAGTCCGCTGATAGATTCCCGCGATGAGTGAGCAGCTCCCCGGCGGAGGCATCGAACTGTCCCCCGACGAGACCGAGGCCCTCCACCACCGGTGGTCATCCTGCTGGACCCCGGCCGAGGTCGCGCGGCGGCTGGCCGGGATCGGCACGCCCTGGTACGTTGCCGCGGGCTGGGCGCTGGATCTGTTCCGCGGCGAGCGGACGCGCGCTCATGGAGACATCGAGATCGCGATCCCGGCCGCGAGTTTCCCCGGGGTCCGCCGCCGCTTCCCCGGATACGTCTTCGACGCGGCGGGCGGCGGCCGGATCTGGGAGAACGCCGGAGCGGAGGCGCTGGCCGCCGTGCGTCAGACCTGGCTGCGTGATCCGGCCACCGGCGACTATCTGCTCGACGTGTTCCGCGAACCGCACGATGGTGACACCTGGATCTGCGGACGCGATGAGACGGTCCGGTTTCCCTACGGCGACATCATCCACCGCTCTCCGGACGGCATCCCCTATCTGATCCCCGAACTGGTACTGCTCTTCAAGGCCAAGCACACCCGCCCAAAGGATCAAGCCGACTTCGCCGCGACCGTCCCGCACCTGACCGCGGCCCAGCGCGCGACCCTGGCCGGGCTGCTCGCCCGCGTACACCCGGGACATCCCTGGCTCTCGGACCTGTAGCCGCGTTCCCGCCGGTCGTCCGCTGGTTGGAAGAGTGTGGCGATGAACGGAACCGAGGGTGCGGCGTCCACGTGGATGCGCTGCTCCCGCGAAACCGGCTGCGCGCGTACGAGGACAGGTTCGGGCTCACAGCCGAACTCCCCGTCCCCGAGTGGGAGGGACACGATCCGCGGCAGTTGACGTCCAA
Organism: Streptomyces sp. NPDC001985; assembly: GCF_040296845.1. Classification (NCBI taxonomy): domain Bacteria; kingdom Bacillati; phylum Actinomycetota; class Actinomycetes; order Kitasatosporales; family Streptomycetaceae; genus Streptomyces; species Streptomyces sp. NPDC001985. The sequence continues at coordinate 57,168 of NZ_JBEOYB010000038.1, read as the reverse complement.
GGAGTTCGAGGAGGTCTGGGACGCCGCGCGCCGGGAGATCACCACCCGGCCGGGCTGACCTCACCGCCGTGCCCGGCAGCTCGGCGGGACGGCCGGGAGCGGCGTCTCACGACGCTGGTTCCACGGAAGTCGCCGAGGGCGGGCCGAGCCGAGCCGTCCGGTCACTCACGCCCGGACCGCCCTCGGCATCGCGCAGCAGCTGCCGGACTCCGCGAACGGGCCGGTAACCGAACGCGTTCGTCGCGGCAGTCGAGTCGTACACCCGGTCCAGGCGACCGGGCACCGGCCACCCCTGGTCGCGGAATGCCCGGACGACGTCCGGAACCCGTTCGGCGAGCACCGCGCCCGCGTCGCGGGACAGGGCACGGCAGTCCTCGCGCCGGAACGGGTGCGGCCCGGAGATGTTGAACCTGCCGGTGACGGTGGGGTGTGCCACGGCCAGGACCCCCGCCGCCGCCACGTCGGCGAGGTCGACCGCCCGGTGGAGCAGGTGGCGGGCTCGCACCGGCAGCGGCTCCGGAAAGCATCGCGCTATGCGCAGCGTGACCGAGGAGACGGCGCAGCCGGCGACCAGCTCCTCCGCGGCGAGTTTGGTCTCGTCGTAGATGTCCCGGGGGAGCGGTGTGAGCTGCTCGTCCACCCAGACAGCCCGGTCGGTGGGCTCCAGGGCGTGTCCGTACACACTCGTACTGCTGATGTAGAGAACCCGCCGGGCGCCGGTGCGGCCGTCGTCGAGCAGGCCCGCGGTCGCGTCCACGTTCACGGCTCGGAACTCCTCATCGGCCAGGCGGCCGACATGGGGGGCGTGCAGCGCGGCGGCATGGACCAGGACATCGGCCGACCGCAACGCGGCCAGTCGCACGGGCCGGTCGCGCAGATCTCCGACGACGCTCGTCCAGCGGCCGGGAATCCGGTCCACGCCGCGCACCACCCAGCCGGCCGCGTCCAGTGCCTCGGCCAGGGCCGCTCCGACCCGGCCCGAACTCCCGGTAACCGTGACCAGCCCGGCGGGGGCTCTTCTCGTCGCTGAGTGCACGCGTCCGACTGTACGGCGTGGTACCGGCCTCCTGGGGTGGAACAGCGGAACGGGGGGCGAAGGCCCTGGACCAGAGCCCCCGACCCGAGCCCCCGCGCCCGGGACGGGCCGGATCGGGACCAACCGCGTCCACACCGGGCTGGAAGATCATCTACGGGACGGCCCTCGGACGGCGTCCTGCCGTTCCAGCCACTCCGTCATCAACCGGTTCGTCTCCTCCGGCTTCTCCTGCTGTATCCAGTGACCGCAGTCCAGACTCACCACTTCCACACGGGGCACGAACTCCGCCGGCCTCGCGGACCTCTGGACCGTGTCCCGGTCGCCATGGATCATGAGTGTGGGCTGCTGGATGACCGGGTCCACGTCCGCCAGCAAGTGCCAGTTGCGGTCCAGGTTCCGGTACCAGTTCACACTGCCCGTGAATCCGGTCGATTCGAAGGCGGAGACGAAAACGGCCAGTTCGCCGTCGCTCATGACGGGATCGCCGAGTGGCGTTTCCGCTCTGGCGAGATCGATCAGCGCCATGCCCGGCCGGGGCGCCCTGGGGGGCTCGTTCTTCCGGTACAGATTGCGGAGGAACCGGAAGGTGTTCTCTTCGAACACGGCGTCCGCGACGCCCGGCTGCCGATTGAAATGGACAAAGTAGAAGTCCCCGCCGAGTGCGTCTTCCATGACCTCGATCCAGGGCTTTGCTCCGCGCTCCTGGTAGGGCAGGCTCAGGTTGATCACTCTGTTGACACGGCTCGGATGCAGCAGGGTCATTCCCCAGACGACCATGGCACCCCAGTCATGGCCGACGAAGGCGGCATCCTCGTACCCGTAGTGATCGAGAAGCGCGACGAGATCACCCGACAGGTGTTCAAGGTCGTAGTCCGTCACTTCGGCCGGACGGGATGAATTCCCATAACCCCGCTGGTTCGGGACGATGACATGGTAACCGGCCGCGGCAAGGGCGGGCATCTGATAACGCCAGGAAAAGGCATGCTCCGGCCAGCCGTGACAGAGCACGATGGGTTTCCCCGCGTTCCGCCGGCCCGCCTCGAAGACTTCGAGTTCCACGCCGTTGACGGAAATGAGGGTGGACTTGGGGAAATCGGTTGGACTGAACACTGCGTTTTCTCCTTCTTCTCCGGGTGATCAGGCGGTGGGGGCTCCCGAAGGTGGCGCCCGCGCACCCCTGGTCGGCCGGTGCCCGGTGCCCGGTGCGCTCGTGGGCAGTGGGCATCGTCGGTGAGGCCGTGTCGCCATCGTGCCGTCCGAAACCGGTCACCCCATGACCGGTTTCCATGAGAGTTTTGCCGGTATGCGAACCGACCGGCTGGTGGCCGTCCTCCTCCTGCTGCAACGCCGCGAGCAGGTGACGGCGGCAGAGGTCGCCCGGGAGCTGGAGGTCTCCGAGCGCACCGCCCGCCGCGACCTCGACGCCCTGGCCATGGCGGGGGTGCCCGTGTACGCCACGCAGGGCCGGGGCGGCGGCTGGCGCCTCGTGGGCGGCGCCCGCACCGACTTGTCCGGGTTGACCGCGGGCGAGGCCCGCGCCCTGTTCCTGGTCGCCGGCTCGGCCTCGGCTGCGACGCCGGCCGTGAGAGCGGCCCTGCGCAAGCTCGTCCAGGCCCTGCCGGAGCCCTTCCGGGCGCAGGCCGAGGCGGCGGCCTCGTCGTTGGTCATGGACCCGCGACGGTGGGGGGCGAGTCGGATCGAGCAGCGGCCACCTCGCCTCCTCGGCGAACTCCAGGACGCGGTGATCCGGGGATTCCAGGTGCGGCTCCGCTACGTCGACCGCGAAGGCGCCGAAACCGAGCGAACGGTCCACCCGCTGGGCATCGTCGCCAAGGGGTTGTCGTGGTACCTCGTCTCCGGCACCGAGGCGGGCCGGAGGAGCTTCCGGATCGACCGCGTGGTGTCCGCCGACCCGACCGGCGATTCCGTGCACCGGCCCGAGGACTTCGACCTCGCCGGGAGCTGGCGCGAGATCGCCGACGAGGTCGACCGCAAGCGGACGCCCCTGGAGATCCAGGCGGTATGCGTGCCGCACGGGGTGGACCTGCTCCGGATGGCGCTCGGCGCTCGGCTCCAGGTGGGAGGCTCCGCGGCCGACGGCCGCATCGAGGTCGTGATCCGGGGCGCCAACGCGTACATACTCGCCGGCGAGCTCGCCGGGCTCGTCGAATGGGTCGAGGTGACCGGCCCTCCGGATGTGCGAGACCACCTGGCTTCGATCGGCAACGCGCTCGTCGAGCGATACGGCTGAGACCGTCCCGTGGTGCCGGAGCCCGGAGCCCGGAGCGCCCGGAGCCCGGAGGCGGCCTCGCGGGCAGGGGTGTCCCGGGCCCGGCCCGGGAGGCCGTCCCGCACGGCACGGCTCGGGCCGGCGCCCACCGGTTGGCTGACTCCGGGAGCGCCTCGCCGCAGGGCCGGCGCGCATGTCCGGGGTGCGGGGCGGCGATCCGTGGCCGCGCCGCGTGCGCGCGCGTGGCCGGAGGCGATGCCGCGCGCACGCGGCGGAGGGGTCCGGGTGCCCCGGCCGTCCGTCCGTCGCGGTTTCTGTGTCAGACCACCACGGCGAGCCGTTCCACCAGCAGTTCCACCCTCCGTTCGGTGTCCTCCGGCGGCAGCCGTCCGGCCCGGGTCAGAGTGGCCAGCCCGTGCAGGGCGGCCCAGAAGGTCTCGGTGAGCAGTCCCGCCTCGACGCCGTTCCCGGTGACCTCGCCGAGGCACTCCAGCAGCGCGGCGAAAGCGTCCTTGAGGGGTTCCGGAGTGGACTCCTGTGCGTACGGGAGGCCGCCGTCGAGCTGGAAGACGGCGTCGTAGACCGCCGGGTTGCGGGCGGCGAAGCCGAGGTAGGCGCGGGCGAGCGCGTACACCCGCTCGCGCGGGCCGTCCTCGGCGGCGGTCGCCGCCCGCACCGCCCCGGCCAGCTCGGCGGCGCCTTCCAGGGCGACGGCGCCGATGATCTCCCGTTTGCCGCGGAAGTGGCTGTAGAGGACGGGCTGGCTGTACTCGATGCGCTCGGCGAGCCGACGGGTGGTGACCGCGTCCCAGCCCTGCTGCTCGGCGAGCGCGCGAGCCGTCGCCACGATGAGGCGTTCGCGCTCCGCCCGTTCGCGTTCCTTGCGTTCCTGTACCGGCATACGGAAATCCTAGCATCGCTAGACAAGCGAGCGTCGAAAGAGTTAGCGTTGCCTTGAAATCTAGCGACGCTAGATCCTGGGAGGGGTCGTCATGCTCAACGCCCTTGAGGTCTTCACCGCCGTGGTCGTCGGCGTGATGGTGGGGGTGGAGTTCTCCGTTCTCTTCGTCATGGCCCCGATCCTCAGGGCACTCCCCGGCGACAGCGGACAGCTCGGCCACGCGCACGGCGGCCGGATTCTCGGCGCGGTGATGCCGTTCTGGTACATCGGCTCGCTCGTCCTCGTCGCGGTCCGGGCCCTCGCCGGATGGCACCACCAGGGCACCGCCCTCGTCGTCACCGCCGGCGGGCTGCTGATCCTCAGCGTGGTCATGTCGCTGCTGCTGCTCGTACCGATCAACAACCGGAACAGGACCTGGACCCCGGAGAACCGGCCCGAGGACTGGAAGGAGCAGTTGGACCGCTGGTTCCGCTACCACTGTGTCCGCGTCGCCGTCATCTTCGCCGCCTTCGTCCTGCTGGTCGCCGCCCTCGTCTGACACCCGGGAGCCGCCACCGCGCGTGCCCGGCGGCGAACGGTCCTCGGTCCCGGCCGGCGGCAGCCGTACACGCGATTCCCGCTGGGAACGCGACCGCCGTTGATCCCGATGGGCCGCCCGGTTGCCGCACCAGCCCTCGGACGGGGCGACCGCGCGAACGGGCCGGGTGCGGGCGGGAGCCGCCCGCGAGGAGTGACCGGGGGAGCGCGCCGATGGCCGTAGGGCCGGCGAAGGCGAGCCGGGGGCCGGGGGACGAGGTCCCCAGGTTGCCCGGTGCGGCACGCCGGCCGCGCCGGAAAGGGTGCCCGCGCACAGCACGGGCACGGTGGGCGCGGACTCGGCCCGTGACCGTGCCGCCGGCCCGTACCCTCGGCGAGGAGCCGCCACGCCGGGCGTCACCGGAGGACCTCTCACCGGAGGGCACCCGCAGGCAGAGGGCACCCGTTCTCCGGGCTCACGCCTCCTCCGCGCTGGTCGGTGTGCTCCGGTACCCGGCGGCCTGGAGGGCGAACATCTGGGCGTACTCGCCCTGTGTGTCCATGAGTTGCTGATGTGAACCGGACTCGACGATCCTCCCGCCGTCGAAGACGATGATCTTGTCGCATTCCACGACGGACGCCAGACGGTGCGAGATGAGGACGGTGATCTGGCCGGGACGGCGGGCGCCGCGAAGGACCGCCCGGTACACGGCGTGCTCGGCACGTGGGTCCATGCTCGCCGTCGGCTCGTCCAGCAGGAGGACGGGCGCGCTCTTGTAGAGCCCGCGGGCGACCGCGATCTTGGCCCACTGCCCCGCCGAGAGCTCCTGCCCGCCCGCGAACCGCTTGGACAGCAGCGACTCCCACGTTGCCGGGAGACCCGCGATGACGGTGTCGGCTCCGGAGGCCACGGCAGCCGCGTGCGCTTCCTCGGGCACGGACTCGGTCAGCGACCCCCGTGAGACGGTGATGTTGGCCAGTGCGGTGAACGGGTAGTGCACCGGGTCCTGCAACACCATCGCGACGCGCTGCTGGAGCGAGACCGGGTCGAGGGTCCGTGCGTCGGCGCCGTTCCAGGACACGGTTCCGGCGGATGGGTCGTACAGACCGGCGATCAGCCTGGAGCACGTGGACTTACCGCTGCCGTTGACGCCGACGAACGCCACGGTCTCCCCGGCCCTGAGCGTGAGGCTGATCCCGTCGAGCGCGGGGGAGGCCTTGTCCGGGTAGGTGAAGGAAACGTCGTCCAGGCGGATCTCCCGCACCGAATCCGGGGCCGGTGCGCCGCCCGCGCGAGGCAGCAGGCCGCGGCAGCGCGCCTGCACCTCCAGCAGATCCGACACCCACAGCGCGTGCTCGTACACCATGTGAGCCAAGTTGACGAAGGTGGTGAGGGAGCGGTGGCTGGACTGGATCGCCAGGACGGCTCCGGCGCCGACAGCGAGGGGTATCCAGCCGCCGATCAGCATCGCGCACAGCGCCGCGTAGGTGATGCCGGTACCCACACCGCCGGCCGCGCGCCCGGCGATATGGATGCGGGCGGCGCGGACACCGAGCCGGGTGTCCTCGGCGGCGATGTTCTCGGTGAGCCGCCGGTGCTCCGCGAGCAGGGCGCCCTGAGTGGTGTTGGAGCGGATCTCGGCGGCGGAGTCCTGATCGAGGAGAATCCAGCTGAAGGTGCGCACCCGCCGCTGGAGCGCGTTCCACCGCATGTACGAGTGGAAGCGCTCCTTCGCCGCGCGGACGGCGGCGGCGCCGACCGGCAGCACGGACAGCGGCAGCATGAGAATCAGTACCGGGTGGAGCACGGTGAGAACGGCCGCGGTGGCGACGAGGTCGAGGAGAGCGGCGGCCAGGGCGACGATCTGGCCGACGACCTGCCGTGCGTAGTACAGGCCCCGGTCGGAGGCCCGGTGGATGTCGTCGTGCCAGTTCGCGTCGTCGACCGCTTCGAGCCGTACATGCGCGACGAGCCGGTAGAACTCCACTTCCAAGGATGTGCGGATCTTCGGGGTGAGACGGGCCTCGGCGGTGGACACCGCGGTCTCCAGCACGGCCCGCAGCGACAGCAGCACCACGACCAGGGCCAGTTCGGGCAGGGCGGAGCGGATCTTGTCCGGTGTCGGCCCGGACGCGAACAGGGTGTGGAGGACAGCGACCGAGGCGACCAGACCGAAGGCGTTCATCGCGGCGGACAACAGCTGGAGGACGACGACCGCGACGGTGCCCCGCCGGTCCGCCCGCCACGCCAGCGCCCCGACCTGCCGCACGATGCGCGGGAGCTTCGCCAGGATCTCCCGCACGCTCGCCTTCGCCGACGCCCCGTCGTGCACCGCCCAGTACGCGGTCTCCATCCCGTCGGTGATGTCACCGCCGTCCGCGGGCCCGACGGACACCCGCGCCGGGGGGAGGCCCAGCCCGGCCACCGACCGGGGCGGCGGGACACGCCCTCCGCCGGTCCCGGCGGCCCCGCTCCGGTCCCCGTTCCGCGCCTGGTTCATCCGCGTGTCCCCGGCGCCGGCTGCGGGCTGAGGGTTCCGGAGCGTCCTCCGACGGGCGGAGCCGGGGGGCGGATCGTCGGCGTCATCGGTGTTCCCCTTGTCTGTTCGGCGTCGGACGCGCGGGAGGATCATCGGTCCGGTGGCCATGGATCGGGCGGATGGCGGAGCGATCTCCGCTGTGACCTGTTGTGGTACCCGGGACAACGATCCGGACCGCCCTTTCGAACACACGTCTTTCGGCCGGGCCGGGAACCGCATGAACAAGCGATTTTCCGAGGCTGTATTGGCCACCGACCCGTGCCGGAGCCCGGGTGGTGCTCGACGCCGTGATGGCCGAATCGCCGCGGCCGATGCCCCTGTGACGGATGAGGTTGCCCTCACTCGCTGCCGCCCCGCCCGGGCGAGCGCACGCGTCACCGCCGCGGAAGCCGGCTGCCGGTCAGTCCGCGGCGCCGGTGACGCGGGGTTGTCGGCACGCTGATGTGCGCCGTCGGGGCCGGCCGGCTCCGAGGTCTCCGGATGGACGCGTCTCCCGCTCCCCGCCGAGCCGGCGGGCCTCGGTCACACGCGAGGAGTGTGCAGGTCCAGGATCTCCCGCAGCCGCTCCGGATCCCCGTCCTCCCGCAGGCCCCGCTTGGGCAGGACGCCGACGAACATCATGCCGGGATCTCGGCTGAGCAGGACGAAGTGCCCCGCCGTTTCCCGGTGTCCCTGGAACACGGACCACTTCTGGATGAGTGTGCCGTGGTCGGTACGGCAGGTGATCCCGGCGGGGGACACGGTGACGCGGTACTCGCCCTGCCAGCCGACGAGCCGCTGCACATGGGCGGCTTGCGCCCGGGGGTACCCCCACACGATCAGGGCGACGAACAGAACCAGAGCCGTCGAGACCGCGTCGGCACTCCCGCGGCTCACCGTGGGGACCAGCCACTGCCCCACCCACAGGAGGAGGAACCCCCACCGCAGCAGGAGCCCGGTGCGCTTGACCCGCTCGCGGACCCGCAGCCCGGCCAGAGTGTCGGAAGGCTGGGGCCGGTAGACCAGTTCAACTCCCGCCCGCTCGTCGACGGCACGGCCGGAGCCCTCCGCGTCGCTGGTGCCCTGGTCGCTGTTGCCTTCGGCCATGGTTCGTTCCTCCCCGGTGCAGGACATGCGGATCATAGTGAACCGCTCCCTCCTCCCCGGTCCGAGGGCCGGAAAGAGGCCCATAACGGCCGGCCCGCCCGGTGCCACCACGGCGCCGTCGGGCCGCGGCTGTCGCGGACAGCGAGGCTGACCCCGCGCACGACGATGCTCCCGGTCGTTCCGAGCCGCCTGAACAGCGTGGACCTGGTGGAAGAATGGCGTGCGTCGAACTGCCTCAGCCCGATGACCTGACCTCGCTGGTCCTGCGTACCGACTTCGGCAGCGAGGCGGCCTGGGAGGCGGTGCAGGCGGCGATCAACAGCTCGGGCGACCGCCGCGACATGACTTTCGTCAGTGATTTCTCCTTCGCCGGTACCAGTGTCCAGACAGTGGTCGACGCGGATGCCCGCGCCGATGACGACGAGAAGCTCTGCTGCCTCTTCCTCGCCGACTCGACCGCCATGGCCGGCGCCGCGCACCTTCTCCCGGCTGTCGATCCGCACGATGAACCCGGGAGAACATTCCGGGTTCCCCTCGCTGGTACGCACAGGTCTCCAACAACCTGGCCATCGCCAACACGGACTTCTCCGAGTTCGCCGATGCCGCCGACGCTACGGGCACGTATCGCGGTCTCGGGGCCGGCTGAGCGGACAGGGCGGCTGCCTCATCCACGAGTCGAGAGCCGCGTAGTCACCGTCAGTCAGGCCCTGACAGGGATCGACACGATGGAGCAGGGCCTGCCCCTGATGATGGGCGGCCACCCAGGACCGGTCGGTGTCGGTGATCTCGTCATCGACCCAGGCGAACGAGCGTCCCGCGGCCCATGCGACAAGGGCACGGGTCTTCCAGTGCAGTCCGTTCCGTTCGTCCTGGTCGTCGATGCCGGACGGCTCCGGCCAGACCACCACGGCCAGCTGGGGCAGACCGATGCGGGGCGCGACGCACTCATTCGCGTCCGCCATCCATGTCGTCGCCCAGACCACCTCGCACGGGAGAGCCGCCAGCCGGGGTCCGTGCTCGGGATTGATCCTGTCCAGGAGCGGATTCGCGTCGGCGCCCCGCAGTTCAGGAACCGTCTCATAGGTCGGATACGGCCGGGACACCGCGCCGAACGGGATGAGTGGCCCATCGACATCGAGAAACAGCAGACGCCGCACGGAGCCAGTCACGGAAGCACTCTAGCGGCGGATTTTGTCGGTGACCCCTCACCGACCCAGGCCCGACAACCGACGCTTGGTCGAAGCAGGACGGGCGCCCCGCTGCCGGGCGGCCCGGGACGAGGCACCCGGATGCGCTCCACGACCGGCTCACCTTGGCTCTGGTCCGCCCACTGGCCCGCCGCACGCTGCTGGTGGGCATGGATCGAGGCGGGGTCGACCGAGAGGTCCCCATCGATCCCACCGGGGGCATCGGCCCGGGCCTGCGGCTGCTGGAGCAACCATCGCCCAGATTCCGTCGGCCGGCCGGCGCCGATGGTGCTCATGGCGGCATGAGTTCCTGAGGAACCCGCGGGACGCTGCCCCGAGGCACGACTCGTTATAGGGTTGATGGATCGCCCTTGACCTGCACGAACGCAGGCAGGGAGCCTAGTTCCGGGAGTACCTCGATGCTGCGCACCATGTTCAAGTCGAAGATTCACCGCGCCACCGTCACCCAGGCCGATCTGCACTACGTCGGTTCCGTCACCGTCGACGCCGCGCTGATGGAAGCGGCGGATCTGCTGCCGGGTGAGCTGGTCCACATTGTGGACATCACCAATGGCGCCCGGCTGGAGACCTATGTCATCGAGGGCGAGCGCGGCTCCGGTGTCATCGGTATCAACGGCGCTGCGGCCCATCTCGTCCACCCCGGCGATCTGGTGATCCTCATCAGCTACGCCCAGGTCGAGGACGCCGAGGCGCGCGCGCTCACCCCCCGGGTGGTGCATGTCGACGCCGGCAACCGGATCATCGGTACGGGATCGGACACCGCCGAACCCGCACCGGGGAGCGGCGCCCTGCGCAGCCCGCACGCCGCCGTCTGAAACGGGCGCCCGACGCCCGGCCGAGGGAGTATGCCGTCATGCCAGACATCTCAGCGTTCGACATCCGCGACAACCGTGCGAAGGGCCTGCTGGAGGCGTACGAGAGCGGCGCCGTCACCGGGCGTATCGCCTACTTCGTCCTCGACGGCGACCCCGCCGCTCTGGTCGCCGTGCACACCGTGGTGCGGCCGGAGCACGAGGGCAAGGGCATCGCGGGCTCGCTGGTGCGCGCGTTCTACGGGATCGCCGCCCGCGAGGGCGTCCCGGTCGTCCCGCTCTGTCCGTACGCCGCCGCCTGGGCCCAGCGGCATCCGGCCGAGGCCCCCGAGGCGCCGGCCGGGCTGGTCGAGGCGGCGGAGCGGCAGCTGAAGGCGGACCCGAACCTCTGGTGACGCCGCGAGGGCGTCCGGGAGCGCGGGGTGTGGATTCCGCGCGCGGGGGAAGGCGGACGGGGAGAGAGTGGGAACGCACGACTCCGAACCCTGGAGGTCAGGCATGACCCAGCCACCCCCCGTACCGCCCTCGCCCGTTCCGGCCCCGGGGCCGCCCGTCCCGCCGCCGGGACCGCTGCCCGGCCCGGTCCCCACTCCTTCGCCGCCGCCCGTTCCGACCCCCGACCCCGTTCCGAGGCCGCCTTCCCCCGGTCCGGAACCGTCACCGGAGCCGGAGCCCGCACCGGGACCGGTCTGACCGTGCGGGGCCCGGGGCACACCGCCCCGGGCCCCGCACGGTCCGTGCGCGCCCCCGAGGTCAGCCCGCCGGCACCTCCGAGCGGTCACCGCCCCACAGCGTGTGGAAGGACCCCTCGCGGTCGGTACGCCGGTAGGTGTGCGCGCCGAAGAAGTCCCGCTGGCCCTGGGTGAGCGCCGCGGGCAGCCGCTCGGCGCGCAGCGCGTCGTAGTAGGCGAGGGCCGCCGAGAACCCGGGCGTCGGCACTCCCTGCCGCGCCGCGGTGGCGACCACCTCCCGCCAGTCGTCCTGGGCCGCCCCGATCTCCTCCGCGAACCCCTTGTCGGACAGCAGGCTCGGCAGCTCCGGCCGGGCGTCGTACGCCCCCCGGATACGGTCCAGGAAGGCCGCCCGGATGATGCAGCCCGCGCGCCAGATCGCGGCCACCGACCCGAGGTCGATGTCCCAGCCGTACTCCTCGCTGCCGGCCCGGATCTGGTGGAAGCCCTGGGTGTACGAGACGATCTTGGACGCGTAGAGCGCCTGCTCGACCCGCTCGGCGAACCGCTCCGCCTCCTTCTCCCCCAGCGCCCGGGGCTCCGGCCCCGGCAGCCCGCGCGAGGCCTCGCGCAGCGCCGCGTGTCCCGAGACCGAGCGCGCGAAGACCGCCTCGGCGATCCCGGAGACCGGCACCCCCAGGTCCAGCGCGATCTGCACGGTCCAGCGGCCCGTGCCCTTCTGCTCCGCCTGATCGGTGACGATGTCGACGAAGGGCTTCCCGGTCTCGGCGTCCGTATGGGCCAGGACCTCCGCCGTGATCTCGATCAGATACGAGTCGAGCCGCCCGGTGTTCCAGGTGCGGAAGGTGTCCGCGATCCGCGCGGGGGAGTACCCCGCCACCGAGCGCAGCAGATGGTACGCCTCGGCGATCAGCTGCATATCGGCGTACTCGATGCCGTTGTGGACCATCTTGACGAAGTGGCCCGCGCCGTCCGGGCCGATATGGGCCACGGTGGGGGCGCCGTCGGGTGCCTTGGCGGCGATCTTCTCCAGCAGCGGACCGAGGGACTCGTACGACGCCGGGGAGCCGCCCGGCATGATGCTCGGGCCGTGCAGCGCCCCCTCCTCGCCGCCCGAGATGCCCACCCCCACGAAGTGGATGCCGCGCTCGCGCAGCTCCCTCTCCCGGCGGCGGGTGTCGGCGAAGTGGGCGTTGCCGCCGTCGATGATCACATCGCCCTCCTCCAGGAGCGGGGCGAATTCCTCGATCACCGCGTCCGTCGGCTCGCCGGCCTTCACCATGACGACCAGCCGGCGCGGACGCTCCAGCGCCGCCACGAACTCCTCGGCGGACTCGGCGGCGACGAAGGTGCCCTCCGCGCCGAATTCCTCCACCAGGGCGCGGGTCCGGGCCGTGGTGCGGTTGTGCACGGCGACCGTGAAACCGTTGCGGGCGAAGTTGCGGGCGAGGTTGCGGCCCATCACCGCGAGTCCGGTGACACCGATCTGGGCTGTTCCACTCATCATGCGCTCCTGGATCTTTGTGGCGAGTCCGTTGCGGGTCCACTGTCCTTCATTGATCCTCAAGCGGTCCGGCACCCGCCGCATTCCGGGCCCGCCGAATCGGCTCCGATCGGCTCCGATCGGGTCCGGCCGGTACGGAGCCGGTACGGGGGCGGTGCGGGCGCCGCGCGCCGCCCGGCGGCTCGCGGCGGCTCGCGGCGGCTTCCGCGCCCCGGCCGCGGGCGGGCCGGCACCGTGTGGACGGAGGCCGTCCGGAGGTGCGGACGGCCCTCCGCGTCTGCCGCAGTGCGCCCGCAATGAGCCCTTGTCACCGGCCAATTCGAGCACTTAAGTTGACGGCGGACGTGACCTATCCGTAATGCGACAGAACTGTTCAGTGGGGGAGACTCACATGACCGCAACCGGTCGGCACCGCAAGTACCAGCCGAGCCGATTCAATCGTGCCTCTCTCACGATCACCGCCGGCGGCGCGGGCATCGCCCTGCCCCTCGTGGGCGCGGGCTCCTCGCAAGCCGCGTCCGTGGACGTCTGGGAGAAGGTCGCGGCCTGCGAATCCACCAACCAGTGGAAGATCAATACGGGGAACGGCTACTTCGGCGGACTCCAGTTCAGCCAGTCCACCTGGGAGGCGTACGGCGGCCGGGAGTACGCCCCCCGGGCCGACCTCGCCAGCAGGGACCAGCAGATAGCCGTCGCCGAGCGGGTGCTCAAGGGGCAGGGCCCCAGCGCCTGGCCCAACTGCTCGGTCCGGGCCGGGCTGACGCGCGGCGGGGACTCCCCGGCCCTGGCGCCCGAGCGCCGCACGGACGCCGGTGCCGACCGGACGGGCAGCCCGAGCGCCCGGAGCGAGCGCGGCGCCCAGGGAGAGCGGAAGGGCCCCGCGCCCACCACCCCCCGCCAGACCCCGCAGACGCAGCAGGCCAAGGCGTCGCCGACCACCGTCCCCACCCAGCGCGAGGGCTACACCGTGGCCCCCGGCGACTCGCTGTCCAGGATCGCCTCCGCGAAGGACGTCCGGGGCGGCTGGCCGCAGCTGTACGCGCAGAACCGCACGACGGTCGGCTCCGATCCCGACCTCATCCACCCCGGCCAGCGTCTCGTCATCCGGATGCAGGCGTCCAAGAGCGGCTCGACGACCGCCCCCGCCCCGCCGAAGACGAGCGAGACACCGAGGAAGAGGGCCCCCGGGAAGCCCCCGGCCGGCGACCGGCTGGAGAAGCCCGACCCGAAGAAGACGGCCCCCTCGGAGGGGCCGGGCCTCAAGCAGCGGGCCCCCAAGGCCCAGGAGCCGAAGCAGGAGGCCCCGAAGAAGCAGGCCGCCGCGGCGGCCAAGCAGCAGGTCAAACAGCAGGCCAAGCAGCAGGCCAAGAAGGAGGTCAAGGAGGTCAAGCGGGAGACCAAGCAGGTCGCCCAGAACCGCCCCGCGACCCGCACCGCCCGGATGAGCGCCCCCGTCGACGCCTCCACCGGCACCGCGTACCGCCAGACGGGCTCCTCCTGGTCCAGCGGCTACCACACGGGCGTCGACTTCCCCGTGGCCACCGGCACCTCCGTCAAGGCCGTCTCCTCGGGCCGGGTCGTATCGGCCGGATGGGCCGGCTCCTACGGCTACCAGGTCGTCATCCGGCACAACGACGGCAGATACAGCCAGTACGCACATCTGTCCGCGCTCTCCGTGCGCGCGGGCCAGCAGGTCACCGCCGGCCAGCGGATAGCCCGCTCAGGGTCCACCGGCAACAGCTCGGGACCGCATCTCCACTTCGAGATCCGCACGGGTCCGGGGTACGGATCGGACATCGACCCCCTGGCCTACCTCCGGTCGGGCGGCGTCTCGATCTGACCCGTCCGGACCGGCCGGCCGGCTCTCCGGCGGCTGCTCCACCGACCCCACCGATCCCACCGATCCCATCGGCTCCACCGGCCTCTCCGGCGCGGGGATGCCGTCCAGATACACCGGCGACGACCGCGCGGGCCGGGGCTCCGCAGCCCCGGCCCCGACCGCTCCCGCCTCCCGGGCCGGCGGCGTCGGCCCGCCGGGCGGTGGAGCGACCGGCTCCCGCGCCCCCTGGGCCGCCAGCCGCTCCGTCGTCAGCAGGATCAGACCGCCCGCGGCCACCACCCCGAAGCCGATCGCCAGCACCGCGCCCAGCACGCCGTACCGGAAGCTCTCGCCGAACATCGTGATCCCGACGACCGCCGCGATCACCGGATTGACCACGGTGACCGTGGCCAGCGGCGCCGCGAGACCCGCGCCCCGGTAGGAGGCCTGCGACAGCAGCAGACCGCCCAGCGCGAGCACCCCGATCACCGCGATGCTCGACCACTGCGACAGCGGGCGCGACCACTCCCAGCCGTCCGCCACCGTCTTGGTGAAGACCGAGGCGATCCCGAAGGCGACACCCGCCGAAGCGGCCAGCAGCACACTGCGGAAGACCGGCCGGTTGATCGTCTGCGCGATGAGGAAGATCAGTGCCACGGTGCCCAGCGTCGCCGCGGCGAGCACCCCGCGCTGCCCGGTTCCCAGCGTGTGCGAGCCGGTGTCCCCGGAGACCGCCAGCAGACCCGCGAGCCCCACCGTCGCCATCAGAGCCCCGCGCCAGGCCGTGGCGCCCGCTCTGCGCCCCACGAACAGCGCCGCCATCGGCAGCGCGAACACGATGGTGAGCGCGCCCAGCGGCTGCACCACACTCAGCGGGCCGTACGCCAGCGCCACCACGTGCAGCACCGCGCCCACGCCGTTCAGACCGACCGCCAGCCACCACCCGGCGTGGTGCAGCGGAGCGTACGGCCGGGCGGGGGACGCAGCGGCCACATGCTCCTGCATGATCGCCCCGGCCGCGTAGGCGACCGCGGAGACCAGGGACAGAAGCACGGCCAGCGCAAGGGAACTCATAGAGACCACGATCTCCCTGTTCGGCGGTCACGTCGTCGTCCTTGAGCAGGCATTCGGGCGTACTGCCGACGGAGTACGAGCGTAGGCCAAAAGTCTCACGGGCGAAGGTCGAGCAGGTCAGAGGGGGTGCGGAGAAATACGACCGACGTGAGGTTGACTACAGCTGCCCACCAACGGGTGACGGATGAGAGCGAGGACACATGGATCTGCGGGAGCTGGGCACACTGGGCGGATTCTTCGCGCTGCGGACCTCCGGGGACACCGCGCCCCCGGAGGGCGGGGACGCGCCCGGCGTGCCACTCGCCCGGGTCTACGCCGGTGACCTGGAGCCCCTCACCCGACGGGTCGACCTGGTCGCCGCCCGTCACACACCCCCCGAGCGGCGGGTCGCCGCCTCCATCGCCCACCTCGGCCTCGCCGCCCGGCTCTGGTCCATCGCCCTCGGCGGCGCCGTGCTCCACGGGAGCGTCCCACCGCTGGCCCCCGAGCGGCTCCACTGGTCACCCGGCCTCACCACCCCCGACGACCTGTGGCTGGAGCTGCCCGGCCCCGGGGAGGGGCAGCCGGCGGCGCCCGCCACCGTGGAGGCGCTCCGTGAAGCCGTCCAGTACGCCCATCTCGTCCCCCTCGCGCGGGCCATGCGCCAGGAGACGGCCGTCTCGCCCCGGCTGCTCTGGGGGAACGCCGGCTCCGCGCTCGCCGCGGCCGTGCGCCAGATCGACGACTGGGCCCGGGGCACCGGAGACGCCGGGGCCGCGCGCCGGGCCGAGTCGCTTGCCGCCGGTCTCTTCGCCCACCCCGACCTCTCCGGCACGGTCCGGGGGCCCGGCCGCCGCCGCACCAGCTGCTGCCTCTACTACCGGGCGCCGCGCGGCGGCCTCTGCGGCGACTGCGTCTTCGACCGGCCGCCGTCTTCCCCGCGCGCCTCCGGTGGGTGACCATCGTGGGGTGAAGGTGGGACTGCTCACGCGCGAATACCCTCCGGACGTCCACGGCGGCGCCGGAGCCCATGTGGAGTTCCTCGCCCGCGAGTTACGGGCCCTGGCCGATCTGGAGGTCCACTGCTGGGGCGACGGGGAGGCCGAGGGGGTGCTCCGGCACCGGCCCGCCGCGCAGCTCGCCGGGGCCGACGGCGCGCTGCGCGCCTTCTCCGTGGACCTCGCGATGACCGCGGAACTCGCCGGGCGCGAACTCGTCCACTCCCACACCTGGTACGCCTCGCTCGCCGGCCACCTCGCGAAGCTCCTCTACGGCATACCGCACGTGCTGACCGCCCACTCCCTGGAGCCGCCCCGTCCCCGGGCCGGGTCCGACGGCGGCCATCCGCTCGCCCGCTGGGCCGAGCGCACCGCGATCGAGTCGGCGGACGCCGTCATCGCGGTCTCCGCGCGGATGCGCGAGGACATCCTCGCCGCCCACCCCTCCCTCGACCCGGCCATGGTGCGGCTCATCCGCGGCGGGGTCGACACCCTCCTCTACCGGCCCGACCACGAGACGGACGCCCTGGAGCGGATCGGCCTCGACCCCCGCCGCCCCTATGTGCTCCATGTGGGCCGTGCCGCACCCCGCAAGGGACTGCCGCACCTGCTGCGCGCGGCCCGCGCCTTCGACCCCCGGGCACAGCTGGTGATCTGCGCGGGACCGCCCGGCACCGAGGGCATCGCGGAGCTGGTGGAGGAGTTGGAGCGGGTACGCGACGGAGTGCACTGGGTCCCCGGGACCCTGCCCCGCTCCCGGCTGATCCAGCTGCTGACGCATGCCTCCGTGTTCGTCTGCCCCTCCACCCACGAGCCGCTGGGCATGGTCAATCTGGAGGCCATGGCGTGCGGCACGGCCGTGGTCGCCTCCGCTGTCGGCGGCATCCCCGAGGTGGTCGACGACGGCACCACGGGACTGCTGGTGCCCTATGACGCGCACCACCCCGAGGTCTTCGAGTCGGGCCTCACCCAGGCGGTGAACCGGGTGCTCGACGACCCGGGGGACGCGGCCCGGATGGGGGCGGCGGGACGGCGCCGCGCCGTCCGCGACTTCGGCTGGGACCAGGCCGCCAAACGGACCTATGAGCTGTACGAGGAGGTGCTCGCCCGGGTCTGAGACCGTGCGCCGCCGTGCGCCCGGTGCGCGATATGGGCACGCTGGGCCCAGGGGGCAGCGAGAGCGGGGCACGGTCATGAGGAAACTGGTCGTCACGGAGGTGCTGACCGCCGACGGGGTCATGGAGGACCCGCGGGGATGGCACACGCCCTCCTGGGACGAGGACATGGCGGCCGTGGCCGACGCGCAGATGGCGGCCTCCGACACCCTGGTGCTCGGGCGCACGACGTACGAGGGGTTCGCGGCGGACTGGCCGGGCGCCGAGGCTCCCGGGGCGGACCATATGAACGGCGTCGCCAAGTATGTGGTCTCCACCACGCTCACGGCCGCCCACTGGAACAACACCACGGTCATCCGGAGGGATGTCGCGGGGGCGATCGCGGGGATGAAGGGGGAGGAGGGCGGGAACATCGTGGTGCGGGGGAGTGCGACGCTGGTGCGGTGGTTGCTCGGGCGGGGGCTGGTGGACGAGTTCGATCTCCTGATCGCCCCGGTCATCGTGGGCACGGGCAAGCGCCTCTTCTCGGAGGACCTCCCCCGCACGCCCCTCCGGGTCGTCCGCGCGACCCCGCTCCCCTCTGGCGTCCAGCACGTCGTCTACGCCCCCTCGGGCCCCTGAGCACCCCTCCCCACCGCCGGGGCTCCGCCCCGAACCCCGCGCCTCAATCGCCGGCGGGGCTGGTTGTGCCCTGCCTTGTGCCGGCATTCCCCCCCCCCATCCGGTATTGGTCGCCACCCCTGGCCCGTCCGGCGCCCCGCACCCCGGGCGCGTGAAGGCACGGGCCGGGGTTGTGCCCCCGGGTCTGGGCTTTGGCGGGGTCGCCGGTTTCAGCCCGTCCGGCGTTTGAGGACGGACGTCGTGCCCTGGGTGTGTGAAGGCACGGGGTGGGGTTGTGCCCCGGGGTCTGGGTTTTGGCGGGGTCGCCGGTTTCAGCCTGTCCGGCGTTTGAGGACGGACCCCGCACCCCGGGTGCGGGAAGACACGGGCCGGGGCGGCCACACCCCCCGCCCCTGTAAACTCCCCCTTTTGACCCCTTCCCCGGCTCGTGAGTGATCAAGGACCCCAGCAGCATGACGGTGACAGAGAACACCCCCATCCCCGGCCCCGGAATCGACCCGGAGCGGCTGGCCGTCTGCCTGAGCGTGCTCGACGAGCTCGACAAGCTGGATGTCGATCACCCCGACGCCATCACCGTCCGCCGTGCCACCGCCGGCATCTACCGCACGGTGAAGCAGCGGCGCCGCCAGGAGCGGCGCGCCTTCAAGACCGCGCACGACAAGGCCGTCACCGAGGCCACCGCCACCGGCTCCGCCGAGCGGATCGACGACGAGACCGAGGGGCTGCTGCCCAGCTCCTCCGTCACCGGGGAGATCGCGGGCATACTCCAGCGCCCCCGGTCCTGCTACATCTGCAAGACCCGCTACACCGAGGTCGACGCCTTCTACCACCAGCTCTGCCAGAAGTGCGCCGCCGAGAACCGCGCCCGCCGGGACGCCCGCACCGACCTCACCGGCCGGCGCGCCCTCCTCACCGGAGGCCGGGCCAAGATCGGTATGTACATCGCCCTGCGGCTGCTCCGCGACGGCGCCCACACCACCGTCACCACCCGCTTCCCCAACGACGCCATCCGCCGCTTCAAGGCGATGCCGGACAGCGACGAGTGGATTCACCGCCTCAAGATCGTCGGTATCGACCTCCGCGACCCGGCCCAGGTCGTCGCCCTCGCCGACTCCGTCGCCGCCGAGGGCCCGCTCGACATCCTGATCAACAACGCCGCGCAGACCGTGCGCCGCTCCCCCCGGGCGTACAGCGAACTGCTCGCCGCCGAGAGCGCCCCGCTGCCCCCGGGCGAGCTGCCGCCCGCCCAGGTCATCGGCGTCTTCGGCAGCGGCGCCGTGGAGTCGGTGGCCGCGCTGCCCTCCGCCATGGGCGAGGGGCTCAGCGCCCAGGACGTCACGGATCTCGCCCTGGTCTCCGGCTCGGCGACCCCGGCCCGGATCGAGGCGGGCACCGCGATCGACGCCGGTGGTCTCGTCCCGGACCTGCACGACACCAACAGCTGGATTCAGACCGTCTCCGAGGTCGACCCGGTGGAGCTGCTGGAGGTCCAGCTCTGCAACTCCACCGCGCCGTTCATCCTGATCAGCAAGCTCCGCGCGGCGATGGCCGCGGCCCCCGCCAAGCGGACCTATGTCGTCAACGTCTCCGCGATGGAGGGCGTCTTCAGCCGGGGCTACAAGGGCGCGGGCCACCCGCACACCAATATGGCCAAGGCGGCGCTGAACATGCTCACCCGCACCAGCGGCCAGGAGATGTTCGAGAGCGACGGCATCCTCATGACCGCCGTGGACACCGGCTGGATCACCGACGAGCGCCCGCACCCCGACAAGATGCGGCTCGCGGCCGAGGGCTTCCACGCCCCGCTCGACCTGATCGACGGCGCCGCCCGGGTCTACGACCCCATCGTGCGCGGCGAGGCGGGCGAGGACCTCTACGGCTGCTTCCTCAAGGACTACGCCCCCGCCAACTGGTAGACCCCTCCCCTTCCGCCGATGGACGGCGGTACGAGCCCGGGTGCCCCGCGCCCGCCCTCGTACCGGCCGTCCATCGGCCGTTCGGCGGCCGGGCATCACCCGAACGGCCCAGGGGAGGTTCACACCCCTGGCCCTGACGGCCGTTACTCCATCCGGGTTCCCTCCTCCGTCGACAATACGACCACAAATCCGTTATGTGGCTGGATCGTTGGCCGTGATTAAGCGGAATTCAAGGCCCCATCGAGCGATGCTCTGCTCATTTGGTTAATCTGGGGTGCACGGACGCCACCCAAGGGTCCACAAAAGCCCTTTGGCCGTCCTGGGACACGTCTGCAACCAGGCTGCGGTCCCGCCCGAGAGCCGGCGCCACCGCGACCGAACCGCCCCTGTCCCAGTTACGCGACACAGAGGAGTGCGCGGTGACCACTGAAGTGAAGAAGCCCGACCAAGGACTGCCGGAACGTATCCGCGAGCGGACCCGCCGGCCCGATGAACTGGGCAGCCTGGAGGTCTGGGCCCGCTCGGCACCGATCCGCCTCGCGGGGTACGAGGAAGACCTCGCCGAGCCGCACATCCTGCAGGGCGTCGACTGACCGCCCCGCGGGCCGCGGGACCCACAGCCCCCTCCGTCATCACAAGGCCGCGGAGGGGGCTCGCCCGTGCCGCCGCCCCGGGGAACCGGCGGCTCAGCGGCCCAGCCGGGTCGGGCGCAGATACTCCCGTACGAAACGCCGCTCCCACCAGGCCCCCGTGGCCCTCAGCTCCCGCCAGGTCGTGAAGCGGTAGCGGTACAGCCGGGCCCGGACATGGACGGGCGGCGCGCCGGGGAAGGGGTTGTGCCCCAGCAGCCGCAGGGTGTCCCGGTCGCCGGTCAGCAGCCGCTCCACGAACGGGCCGAACCAGGACCGGGCGTACGCGGGGGAGAGCGCCGCGAACCACATCATCCAGTCCAGCCGCAGATGGTACGGGGCGAACTGGCGCGGCAGCCGCCGCACATCCGTCGGCTTGCCCCGGAAGCCGTACTCCCGCCAGACGGTGCCCTCGTGGAGCCGGGTCTCCCGGGTGCCCTCCACCACCACCTCCATCCGCACCCGTCCCACCGTGCCGAACGCGCCGTAGGCGTTGACCAGGTGGAGCGGATCGTACGAGCGGTTCATCGCCTGCCGCCGGGAGAACAGATTGCGCGCCGGGCGGTAACTCAGCGCCAGCAGGCCCCCGGTGACGGCGATCACCAGGACCTCGTACCAGAGCGGGGCCGGGGGCTGTGCGGGCGGCCGGGCGAGGAGCGAGCCGTCCACGGCGCTCAGCGCGAGGGCGATGGTCAGCCAGTTCAGCCAGGAGAAGTTGCCGGAGAGCACCAGCCACAGCTGGGTCAGCGCGATCGCCCCGGCGGCGGCGCTCGCGACCGGCTGCGGGGTGAACAGCAGCACGGGCAGCAGCAGTTGCACCGTGTGGCTGGCGGCCGCCTCCAGCCGGTGCGCCGGCCGGGGCAGCCGGTGGAAGAACCAGCTCAGCGGCCCCGGCATCGGCTGGGTCTCGTGGTGGTAGTACAGACAGGTCAGATCGCGCCAGCAGCGATCCCCGCGGATCTTGATCAGCCCCGCGCCCAGCTCCACCCGGAGGAGCACCCAGCGCAGCAGCAGAAGCACGAGGACCGGTGGCGCGGTCCGCTCATTGCCGAGGAAGACCGCGAGGAAGCCCGTCTCCAGCAGCAGCGACTCCCAGCCGAAGCCGTACCAGGTCCGGCCGACATTGACGATCGACAGATACAGCACCCACAGCACGGCCCACCAGGCCATCGCCACCGCCAGGGGCAGCCGGTCCGCCGCTCCCGCCACCAGGGCCGCCGACAGTGCCGCGCCCGTCCAGGAGACCAGGGCGAACAGCCCGTCCGAGTAGCGCAGGTGGAACAGGCTCGGGGCGTCGCGGAACCGCACCCGGCGCAGCAGCTCGGGCGCCGGGAGCATGCCCCGCTCGCCGATCAGCGCCCGGAACTGGAGCGCGGCGGTGAGGAAGGCGACCAGATAGACGGCGGCCAGGGCCCGCTGGAAGACCAGCCGGCTCAGCCAGTAGTCACCGTCGGCGAACCACTCCATCCCCTTCAGTATCGGGGCGGACGGCCAGCCGCCGCAGGGTGCGGCCGAGCAGCCGGGCGTACGCGTGCTGGAGCGGGGGGACGAGCGGCCCGGCCAGCCGGGTGTACCAGAGCCCCGGCCGGCTGAAGGCCGTCACCGTGAACCAGACCGAGCCGTCGTCGCGGAGGTCCACGACGAACGACTCCTCGCCGCACTCGGGGTGCCCGGGGAGCGTGCCGTAGGCGAACCCCGTGCGGTGCGGCTCCCGGGCCACCCACACCACCTCGCACACCCCGGCGAAGCGCAGCGGGCGCCGGCCGGCCGACACCTCGACCCGCGCACCGGGCCGGGCCCCGGCCGAACCGCTCCGCAGCCGGGCGCCGCTCGCGCGGTGCATCCGCCAGTCGAGCACGGCGGCCCCCGCCGCCTCGAAGACCTCACGGCCCCGCCCGATCCGGGTGGTCCGGTGCAGATGGCGGTAGCCCCGGGGCAGCGGGCCCAGCAGGGTGGCGCCGACCTCGGGGTAGCTGAAGGTGCGCCGGACGGGCGCGGGCCGTCCGGCGGGCGCGCGGCCGGACGCCGTGCTCCCGGCCGCCCGTCTCCCCGCCCTCGCGATCAGGTTGACCAGCACGGACATCGGCCGCCACCCCCGTCTTTGAACATGTTCAACTTTCCGGGCTCTGAGCGTACGCACTCCCGGGGACGCGTTCAAGTGGCGGGCGGCCCGGGAGTCCGGCAGAAATTGAGGCACCGAAGCAGGGTGCGCGGGCGGCAGGCAGTGCGGCGGGGCACCCGGCGGAGGGCACACCGGAGCAGGGTGAGAAGGCGGGAGAGGTACGTGCGTCCCAATCGCCGTCGCGGGTCCGCGACGCGTCAGCGCTGGTCCCCGACGAGTCCATGGCCGACGCCGCGCGGCGGCTGGCCGCTGGCCGTCGCGCTGACCGCGGGCATCTGTCTCGCGCCCCTGCTCGCCGGGTGCGGCGCGGAGGACCCGCTCCCCAGGGCCGCCCCCGACGAGGAGGTGCTCCTCCAGCCGGCCGCCGCCCGGGGCCCCGACC
The DNA here is from genome assembly GCF_040296845.1 of Streptomyces sp. NPDC001985. Lineage (NCBI taxonomy): Bacteria > Bacillati > Actinomycetota > Actinomycetes > Kitasatosporales > Streptomycetaceae > Streptomyces > Streptomyces sp. NPDC001985. Next base: position 33,988 of record NZ_JBEOYB010000038.1, on the reverse strand, counting down.
CGTACACCGTCTCGACCGTACGGGACCTCTCCGCGCCCGCGCCCCGGCCGCCGGACCCGAAGGCCGGCGCGCGCGGGGCGCCGCTGCGCGGTCAGACCCTGCGCACCGTCTCGGGCGCCACCCCCGGCCTCTACGGCGGGATCGAGGCCATCGGGAACTGCGACGCCGTGCGGCAGCTCTCGCTGCTGCGCGACGCCCCGGCCGCGGCCCGCGCCTTCGCCCGGGGCGCGGGGGTCGCCGAGGCCGGACTCGCCGGGTTCCTGCGCGGGCTGACCCCCGTGGTGCTGCGCACCGACACCCGGGTGACCGCGCACGGCTACCGGGACGGCGCGGACACCGCCCGGCAGGCCGTGCTCCAGGCGGGCACCGCCGTCCTGGTCGACGAGCGCGGCGCCCCCCGGGTCCGGTGCGCGGGCGGCAGTCCGCTGAGGCCGCCGGTCGCCGCCCGGGGAGCGGTGATCCACCAGGGCACCCCCTGGGCCGGATACACGCCCGAGCGGTCCGTGGTGATCGAGCCCGCCGAGCGGGCCGTGGGGCGGCTGGCGATCGTCGATGTGGCCGACCGCAGCTGGATCGACCGGCGGACCGGGAGCGACGGGGAGCAGGACAGCCGGCCGGCGGTGCTCCCGCCGGACTCCCCGGACTCCCTGGAGGAGCTGTTCGCCTACCCTCCGGCCCCCGGCCCCGGCGAATCCCCGGACACCAACCGGGAGACCCCGGAGTCCTCCGCGCCGTCCGTTCCCGCTCCGCCGGCCGTGCCGGAACCGCCGGCTCCGGCACCGGCGGACGACGGGGACGGCGCGGACGGCCTCCCGGAGGGCGAGCCGCTGCCGCTCGACGCGGGCGACGACGGGTCCGGCGATGACGGGCTGCTTCCGCTCGACGGCGGCTCCGGCGGCGGCTCCGGCGGCGGTCTGCTCCCGCCGGACGACGACGATCTGATCCTGCCCGACGCCGAGGAGCCGGTCCCCGATGAGGAGCCGGTGCCCGATGAGGAGCCGGCCGGCTCCGACACCTTCGCGGGCTGAGGGCCGGGCGCGGGACCGGCCCGGGACCGACAGTCGAAGAATCCGACAAATGATGACAGAGTGGCTCCATGGTTGAGCGGGCAGCGGGGGCCCTGTCGCTTCCCGACGACTGGCCGGCGAGCCCCGAGACGAGCCTCGCCCTCACCCGCATGGGCAGCTTCGACTGGGATCTGGCCAGCGGGCTGTGCCATCTGGACCCGGCCGCGCTCGATGTGCTCGGGCTGCGTCCGGAGGAGTACGACGGCCGCCGGGAGAGCCTCACCGCCCGGATGCCGCCCGACGAGGCCGCCCGGCTGGACGCCAAGGTCGCCACGGCCCTCAAGGACGGCAGCGAGCACTACGGCGTCTACTTCCGCTTCCGCCGCTCCGACGCCACTCTGTGCTGGACCCACACCCAGGGCCGTGTCCTCCGGGACGGCACCGGCCGCCCGCTGCGGATCGTCGGCATCGTCCGGGACGCCACGGAGGAGCTGGCCGACTCCGCCGCGCGGATGGAGGCCGACGCCGTCCGCAGGCGCCGGACCAGCGTGGTCGAGTCCACCACCGCCGCCCTCGCCCACGCCCGGACCGTGCAGGACGTCATCGACGTGCTGCGCGACGTCCACGGCCTGGAGCACTTCGGCGCCGCGAGCCTGGTCCTCGGGCTGCTGGAGACGGGCGGCAGAATCCACCTGGTCGCGGAGGGCCCCCAGGAGGCCTTCATCCCCGGCACCCGCTGGACCCATGTCGACGACGCCTACCCCATGAGCGAGGTGGTGCGGACCCTCGCACCGCGCTTCATCGAGTCCCGCGGGGACTTCGCCGAGTCCTATCCGCTGCTCTGGCCGCATCTGGAGGGGCTCGGCATCCGGGCCGCCGCCTATCTGCCGCTGATCGCCCAGGCCCGGCCGATCGGGGCGCTCGGCCTCCTCTACAGCGACCGGAACGGCTTCAGCGACGAGGAGCGCAATGTCCTCGTCGCCCTCGGCAGCAGCATCGCGCAGAGCGTCCAGCGCGCCGTCCTCTACGACCAGGAGCACGACATCGCCGAGGGGCTCCAGCAGGCGATGCTGCCGCGCCGCATCCCCGAGGTGCCCGGGGCGCAGATCGCGGTGCGCTACCGCTCGGCGCGGATGGGCCGGGACATCGGCGGCGACTGGTACGACGTCATCCCGCTGCCCGGCGGCCGGGTCGGCGCGGTCATCGGCGACGTCCAGGGCCATGACACCGACGCGGCGGCGGTGATGGGGCAGCTGCGGATCGTCCTGCGGGCGTACGCGGCCGAGGGCCACACCCCGGCGACCGTGATGGCACGCGCCTCGGTCTTCCTCCATGAACTCGACACCGACCGCTTCGCCACCTGCATGTACGCCGAGGCCGACCTCTCGACAGGGGTGGTGCAGGTGGTACGGGCCGGTCATGTCGACCCGCTGCTGAGGGACACCGACGGGAGCTGCCGCCGGGTGCCGGTGGACGGCGGGCTGCCGCTGGGGCTCTCGGCGGAGTTCGGCCGGCTGGAGTACCCCGTCTCCACGGTGGAGCTGGACCCGGGGCAGACGCTGCTGCTCTTCACCGACGGGCTGGTGGAACAGCCGGGCGCCGACCTCGACGACGGGATGCAGCTGCTGACCTCGCTGGTGCGCGGCGGCCCGCGCGACCTCCAGCGGCTGGCGGACCATCTGTGCGAGGTCGTGGACGACCGGGGCGGCGACGACGACGTGGCGATCCTGCTGCTGCGCCGCCGGGGCGCGTTCACCCCGCAGACGGGCGGCCGGCTCCAGCAGCACGTCTCCCAGAACGACCCCGAGGCGCTGGTCTCCGCCCGGCACATGGTCCGCGCGGCGGTCCGGGCCTGGGGCGCGGGGGAGCGGGCCGACGACATCGAGCTGGCCGCCGACGAACTGATCACCAACGCGCTGCTGCACACGGACGGCGGGGCGATCGTGACGGCCCGGGTGCTCTCGGGGCCGGAGCGGCGGCTCCGCGTCGAGGTGGAGGACCGCTCCAGCGCGCTGCCGAGGCGGCGGGACGCGGGTGAGTCCGGAGTCACCGGGCGGGGGCTGCTGCTGGTGGACCGGCTGGCGGACACCTGGGGTGTGGAGTCGCGCGGCACCGGCAAGTGTGTGTGGTGCGAGTTCCAGGTGGTGGCCGGACCGGGCGGCGCCGGCCCCCGCCCGGACGGCTGAAGCCCTCCACCGGTCACGCTCCGTGGAATGATCGTACGTGACCGTAATCGAGCGCAGGCGATTGACTGCTCCGGTACGGTCCTGATCCCTCCCGGCGGCCCGCCCCCGGGCCGCGCACCCCGGACAGGTTCCGGATCACTCCCCGAACATGAGGACACCGTGAGCAGCGAGCTACTCGCCCCCCTGGACCTGGCGTTCTGGCAGCTGGAGTCCACCGGGCACCCGATGCACCTCGGCGCCCTCGCCCTCTTCGCCCCCGCCCCGGCGTCCGCGGGCGCCCCCGCCCCGGACGGCGACGCGGTCCTGGAGCTGCTCGCCGCCCGCGCCGCCGCCGTCCGCCGGCTCAGGATGCGGGTGCGCGACGTGCTGCTGCCGGTCGGCGGCGCGGTCTGGGCCGTCGACCAGGATTTCGACGTCACCCGGCATGTCCACCGGCTCCGCCTCCCCGGGGGCGATGTCACCGCCGAGGCCGTCGCGCTCGCCGGGGAACTCATGGAGCGCCCGCTCGAACGGGGCCTGCCGCCCTGGGAGATGTTCCTCCTCACCGGCGCCCCGGACGGCCCCTTCGCGGTGCTCGTCAAGCTCCACCACGCCCTCGCCGACGGGATGCGCGCGGTCGCGATCGGCGCGGGCATCTTCGACGAGATCGCCGCACCGCCCGGTGCGCGGACCGCCGCGCGTCCCCGCCGGCCCGGGCCCGCGCCCGGGCGGATGTGGTACCCCGACCCCCGCCGGCTCATCGGCTTCGCCCGCGACCGCATCGACGGCCTCGGGCGCGCCGTCGGCGTCGGCGCGTCCGTCGTCCGGGCCAGCCGGCTCGACCCGCGCGGACTGCCCGCCCTGACCGCGGCCCCCAGCGGCACCCGCAGACTCGGCACCGCCGTGCTCGACCTGGAGGACGTACGGCACATCCGCAGGGCGGCCGGCGGCACGGCCAACGACGTCCTCCTCGCGATCGTGGCGGGCGCGCTGCGGCGCTGGGCGGAGCAGCGCGGTGAGCCCCTGCCCGCGGCGGGCCCCCGCGCCCTGGTCCCCGTCTCGCGGCGCCGCCCCGGCGGCCCGCCCGGCTCGGCCAACCGGCTCTCCGCCTATCTGCTGGAGCTGCCGGTCGCCGAGCCCGACCCGCTCGCCCGGCTGCGCGCCGTACGGACGGCGATGGACCGCAACAAGGCGGCCGGCCCGCTGCGCGGCGCCGGGGCCCTCGCCGTGCTCGCCGATCAACTGCCTCCGCTGGCGCACCGCTTCGGCACCCCGCTCGCCTCCGGCGCCGCGCGGATGCTCTTCGACATCGTGGTCACCAGCGTCCCGCTGCCCCGTTCCGCCCTCTCGCTGGGCGGCTGCCCGCTGAGCGCGATCTATCCGATGGCGCCGCTGGCCCGGGGCCAGGCGCTGGCGGTGGCGCTGACGACCTACGGGGGCCGGGTGCAGGTGGGGCTGGTCGCCGACGGCAAGGCGGTGCCGGATCTCGACCGGCTCGCCGCCGGGGTGCGTGAGGAGACCGCCGAACTGCTGGCGCTGGCCCGCTGACCCGCTGACCCGCCGACCACGGAGCCCGCCGCCCGCTGTCACCCCCGGGCCGCCCGGGGACGCGCGATCCCGGCCGGAAACGACCGGCGGACCGCGCGTCCGGTGAACCCGCGCCGGGCATCGGGCGTACAGAGAGGTGGACGAGCGCACGGACGGTCCCGGGCGGCCCGGGGCCGCGCGTCCCCCCGATCACCCGGACACGGCCCGCGGAAGGCGGTTCCGCATGAGAAGGCGCAGGCTCGGACGGAGCACGGTCGAGATCACCGAACTCGCCTTCGGCGGCGCCGGCATCGGCAATCTCCACCGCCCGGTGTCCGACGAGGACGCCGCGGCGGCCGTCGACGCGGCCTGGGAGTGCGGCGTCCGCACCTTCGACACCGCGCCCCACTACGGCCTCGGGCTCTCCGAGCACCGGCTCGGGCGCGCCCTGCGCTCCCGGCCCCGCGACGCGTACACCCTCTCCACCAAGGCCGGCCGGCTGCTCGAACCCGTCCCGCCCGGCGGCGACGACCTCGCCCAGGGCTTCGCCGTGCCCGCCACGCACCGCCGGGTCTGGGACTTCAGCGCCGACGGGGTGCTCCGCAGCGTCGAGGAGAGCCTGCGGCGGCTCGGGCTCGACCGGATCGACATCGTCTATCTGCACGACCCCGACGACCACGGGGACGACGCCTTCCGGTACGGCTACCCGGCGCTGGAGCGGCTGCGCGCCGAAGGCGTCGTCGGGGCCATCGGCGCGGGCATGAACCAGACCGCGATGCTCACCCGCTTCCTCCGCGACACCGACGCCGACGCCGTGCTCTGCGCCGGACGCCACACCCTGCTCGACGGGAGCGCCCTGGCGGAACTGCTCCCCGAGGCACGGGCGCGCGGCCGGAGCGTTGTCGTCGGCGGGGTCTTCAACTCCGGACTGCTCGCCGATCCGCGCCCCGGCGCGACCTACGACTACGCGCCCGCGCCCCCGGATCTGATCGCCCGCGCCCAGCGCCTCCAGACGGTCACCGAGCGCCACGGGGTGCCGCTGCGCGCCGCCGCGCTGCGCTACTCCCTCGCCCATCCGGCCGTCGCGGGCGCCCTGGTCGGCGTCCGCTCCGCCCACGAGATACGGGACGCGGCGCACCGGCTGCGCACGCCCGTACCGCCCGCGCTCTGGGCGGACCTGCGCGCCGAAGGGCTCCTTCCGGAGCCGCCCCGGACCTCCGGGGCCACGTGGGTCCCGGGGACCTTCCGGGACCATGAGCAACGGGACCACGAAGAAGGGGAGAGCCGATGAGAGTCGCCCTGCACACCAGGGTCCGCCCCGACCGCGTCGACGCTTATGAGGAGGCCCACCGCGAGGTCCCCCCGGAGCTGACCCGCGCGATCCGCGCCGCCGGTGCCACCTCGTGGACCATCTGGCGCAGCGGCACCGACCTCTTCCACCTCCTGGAGTGCGCCGACTATCCGCTGCTCCTCGCCTCCCTGGAGCGGCTCCCGGTCAATGTCGCCTGGCAGGCCCGGATGGCCGGTCTGCTGGCCACCCCGCACGACTACTCGCCGGAGGGCGCGGGCGCGCCCCTGCCCGTCGTCTGGGAGCTGTGAGCCGTGACGATCATCGACGCCCACCACCATGTGTGGGACCTCGCCGTCCGCGACCAGGAGTGGATCACCGGTCCCGCCATGGAACCGATCCGCCGCACCTTCTCCCTCGCCGATCTGGCGCCCGCGGCCCGGGCGGCCGGGGTGCGCGCCACCGTACTGGTCCAGACGGTCACCGACCCGGCGGAGACCCCCGAACTCCTCGCCGCCGCCCACCGCGACGAGCTGGTCGCGGGTGTCGTCGGCTGGGCCGACCTCACCCGCCCCGATATCGCCGACACCCTGGCCCGGCTGCGCGAGCTTCCCGGCGGCGACCGGCTCGTCGGCATCCGCCACCAGGTCCAGGGCGAACCGGACCCGAACTGGCTGCTCCGCCCCGACGTCCAGCGGGGCCTGGCCGCCGTCGCCGCCGCCGGACTCGTCTACGACCTGGTGGTGCTGCCGTCCCAGCTCCTCACGGCCGCCGAGGCCGTCAGCCGCCGGCCCGGTCTGACCTTTGTCCTCGACCACCTCGGCAAGCCGCCCATCGCGGCGAAGGAACGCGAACCCTGGGCGAGCCGGGTACGTGCCCTCGCCGCCCGCGAGAACACCGTCTGCAAGCTCTCCGGCCTGGTCACCGAGGCCGACTGGGCCTCCTGGACCACCGATGACCTGCGCCCGTACGCCGAGACCGCCGTCGAGGCCTTCGGCCCCCGGCGGCTGATGTTCGGCTCGGACTGGCCGGTCTGTCTGCTCGCCGCCGACTACTCCGAGGTCGCCGCCGCCGCCCGCGATCTCGTCGGGCAGCTCGGCGCGGACGACCGCCGGGAGGTCTTCGAGACCACCGCGACCCGTGTCTACGGACTGCGCCCGCCCGGGGCCACGGACGCGGCGGGCCGGTGAACCTGCGCCGCCGCCGGTGCTGCGGCACCCTGGACGCATGCCGGAACTGCCCGAAGTGGAATCGCTGAGAGAGTTTCTCGACACCCATCTCGTGGGAGAGGAGATCGTCCGGGTGCTGCCCCTGGCGATCAGTGTGCTGAAGACCTACGACCCGCCGCTGAGCGCCGTCGAGGGCCGGGAGGTCACCGCGGTGGCCCGGTACGGCAAGTGGCTGGACCTCACCGCGGGCGACGGACCCGGCCGGCTCCATCTGGTCGTGCACCTGGCCCGCGCGGGCTGGCTGCGCTGGCGGGACGAGATCCCGGACACCCCGCCGCGCCCCGGCAAGGGGCCGCTCGCGCTGCGGGTCCGCCTCGCGTCGGGCGGCGGCTTCGACCTCACCGAGGCCGGCACCACCAAACGTCTCGCCGTCCATCTCGTCCGCGACCCGGCCGAGGTCCCCGGCATCGCCCGGCTCGGCCCCGACCCGCTGGCCGGCGACTTCGACCGGGCGGCCTTCGCCGCGCTCATCGCCGGGGAGCGGCGCCGGATCAAGGGCGCGCTGCGCGACCAGAGCCTGATCGCCGGTATCGGCAACGCCTACAGCGACGAGATCCTGCACGCCGCGAAGATGTCGCCGTTCAAGCCGGTGCACAACCTCGGGGAGGACGAGATCACCGGTCTGTACGAGGCGCTGCGCGCCACACTCACCGAGGCCGTCGAGCGGTCCCGGGGAGTGGCCGCCGGGCGGCTCAAGGCGGAGAAGAAGAGCGGGCTGCGGGTGCACGGCCGCACCGGCGAGCCGTGCCCGGTCTGCGGCGACACCATCCGCGAGGTCTCGTTCAGCGATTCCTCGCTCCAGTACTGCCCCACCTGCCAGACCGGCGGCAAACCGCTCGCGGACCGCCGGCTCTCCCGGCTGCTGAAGTAGCGGCGGCCCGCTCCCGGTGCGCCGTCAGCGCGCGACGCCGCAGAGTGCCCGGCTGCGCGCCCAGACGAGCAGGGCGCTGTCCTCCAGGGAGCGCACCCAGTGGTCGGCCATGGCCAGGCTCTCCCGGTCGGGCCGGCTGCCGACCCCCAGGACCCGCAGCCCGGCGCGGACGGCCGAGCGGATGCCGCAGAGGGAGTCCTCCACGGCCAGGCAGTCCGACGGTTCGGCCCCGAAGGCCGCCGCGGCGCTCAGATAGACATCGGGGTGGGGTTTGGGACGCATCTGCTCCTCCGGCACGATCACATGCGAGAAGTGCTGGAGCAGCCCGGCCGTCTCGAGGCAGTCCTCCACGACATCGCGGGGGCAGTTGCTCGCGACCGCGAGGGGCGCGAACTCGGCCGCGTGAGCCACCATTTCGGAGGCCCCGGGTGTGGTGACCGGGTCATCGGCGACCAGCGACCGGAAGCCCCGGAGCAGTTTTTCGGTCATCTCCGGGGCCAGTTCGGGGCGGCCGGCGGTGACCGCCATCAACTCGCCGCACTCCGCGTAGTGCACACCCTTCGACAACGCGGCGAACTCGTCGTCCGGAACCACTCCGTATTCACGGAGCACCAGATCCCGGGCGCCCTCCCAATGGCGCTCGCTGTCCATCAGCGTGCCGTCGCAGTCGAAAACGACGGCCGCCGGGGTCCACGGAAAGATTTCTGACATGTTTCTGCCTTCCTGAGGCGATGGGGACGTGTCCGGTCCGGGCTTCCGCGCAGGCTGAGAGGAGCGCGCTGCGGGCACGGGGTTACCGACTCGTACCGCAGGAAGAGTTGTCCTCGCGTGGCAGTGCGGCAGGCCGGCCATTCGCCGGGGTCGACCGCGTATTGACGCACTGCGCGACGTGAGCAGGGCCGGACGGGAAACCAGCGAAATCCACCGTAATTTTCTTCGGGTGTATAAGTCAATGAATTTGGATTAAGCGATACGAGATGTATGAATTATGTATATGCTAATAATTCTCGAATTCTCGGCCGATGTGCGAGGATACGCAAACATGGTCGTGGAATGTACCATCGAATGACATTGTTCTGAGCCCCGCCGGCAGGGCCGGGACGAGCCTTCGGGGTCGTTGTGGCCGCGCGCCGGGGCGGGGGGAGCGCGCCAAGCGGTGGAATTCAAGCCTCCATGCCGCGGACACATGTCGTTAACCCGGCAAACATCTGAGCTGCTTAGCGTATTGCCCGGTCGGGGCGCCGCCGCGCCGATCGACGGGAAAGGCGCCGACGGGAGGACGGTCGGCGAGAACCGCCGAAGGGAGGCGCATGATCCGGGGCACCACGGCACGGAACCGCTCCGGCCTTCTCGCCGCCCTGCTGATCGCCCTTCTGCTCGTCCTCCCCGCCGCGGCACCGGCACAGGCGCTCCCCGCGCAGCCGCCCGCCGCGGCGGAGGCCGCCGGCTGCGCGGAGGGGGAGCGCCTCAAGGAAGGCACCTCGCCCCAGCGGGCCCGGGACCGGCACCGCGCGGGCGAGCCCGGAGCCGGGCCGCCACCGCGACCCGCCGGCGGCACGGTCACCCCCGCCGCCCTGGAGCGGTCCGCGCGGGCCGCCGCCGAGGCCCTGCCGCGCCGCGCCAGACCGCCGGCCGGCCCCGGACCCGCCGTACTCCAGGTCTTCCGCTGCTGAGCGGACCGACGGGCACGCACGCGAACGGCACCCCCGACGGGCCCCCGAGGCTCCGCCGGCGCCCCCACGGACCGGTGTCACGCGTCCGCGCTGCCCCGTTCGCTCCCCACGCACACCGACGCGCCCCCACGGCGCGCCAGGAGGAACCGACATGCAGCCCTTCATCGACCATGCCCGCTCCTTCGGCCGGCGGTCCGCCGTCCGCTCCGGCGAACTCGCCGCGCTCGCCGACGGCCAGTGGCCCCAGGCCCTCTTCATCACCTGCTCCGACTCCCGGGTCATCCCCTCGCTGATCACCGGGGCCCGGCCGGGCGAACTCTTCGAACTCCGCACCGCCGGCAACATCGTTCCGCCCCACACCCCCGGCAGGCCGACCTCAGAGGCCGCCACCGTCGAGTACGCGGTGGATGTGCTCGGCGTCCAGGACATCGTCGTCTGCGGCCACTCCCACTGCGGAGCGGTCGGCGCCCTGGCGCGCGGTGAGGACCTCACCACCGTCCCCGCCGTCCGCGACTGGCTCGCCCACAGCGCCCCCGAGGTCCCCGGCTCCACCGGCGCCTCCGACGACCCGGCCGTCACCTCGGCCGTACAGCACCATGTGCTCACCCAGTTGATCCGGCTGCGCTCCTACCCCTGTGTGGCCCGGCGCGCGGAGAGCGGGGCGCTGCGGCTGCACGGCTGGTACTACGAGGTGCACACCGGCGCCGTGCTCGCCCACCGCCCGCACGCCAACGCCTTCACCCCGCTGTGAGCGGCACCGTGAGGAAATTCCCGCACGCGCGGCAGGACTTCGCCGCCTCGCTCGTCGTCTTCCTCGTCGCCCTGCCGCTCTGTGTGGGGGTCGCCGTCGCCTCGGGTGTCCCCGCCGAACTGGGGCTGATCACCGGCATCGTGGGCGGCATCGTCGCCGGCCTGCTGCCCGGGAGCAGCCTCCAGGTCTCCGGGCCCGCCGCCGGTCTGACGGTGCTGGTCTTCGAGGCCGTACGGGAGCACGGGCTGCCCATGCTCGGTGTCATCGTGCTCGCCGCCGGGCTGCTGCAACTCCTCATGGGAGCCCTGCGGCTCGGCCGCTGGTTCCGGGCGATCTCCGTCTCCGTCGTCGAGGGCATGCTCGCCGGCATCGGGCTGGTGATCATCGCGGGCCAGCTGTACGCCGCCGCCGGGCTCACCGCCCCCGCCTCCGGGCTCGGGAAGATCACCGGACTGCCCTCGGCCGCCGTCGACGCCGCCGGCAGCGCCACCGCCCTGACCTCGCTGGCCATGGGGGCCGCCACCATCGCCGTCATCGTGCTGTGGAAGCGGCTGCCCCGGCGGGCGCGGGCGGTCCCCGGGGCGCTCGCCGCGGTGGCCCTGGCGACCCTCGCCGTCTGGCTGTTCGACCTCCCGGTCGCCACCGTCGAGATCCAGGGGCTGCTGAACGCCGTATCCGTCCCGGGCGCCGACGCGTTCGGCGGGCTGCTCGGTGTCGGAGTCCTCGGCACCGTGCTGGCCTTCACCCTGATCGCCTCCGCCGAGAGCCTCTTCAGCGCCGCCGCCGTGGACCGGCTGCACAACGGGCCGCGCACCCGCTACGACCAGGAGCTGATGGCCCAGGGCGCGGGGAACGCGGTGTGCGGGCTGCTCGGCGCCCTGCCGATGACCGCGGTCATCGTGCGCAGCTCGGCCAATGTGGAGGCGGGCGCCAGGACCCGGGCCTCCCGGGTCCTGCACGGCGTCTGGCTGCTGCTCTTCGCGGCACTGCTGCCGGGCGCGCTCGCCCTGATCCCGCTGCCCGCGCTCGCCGGCATCCTGATCCACGCGGGCTGGAAGCTGCTGCCGCTGGGGCGGTTCGCGCGGCTGTGGCGCGAACACCGGGGCGAGGCGCTGATCCTGGCGGCCACCTCCGTGTCGATCGTCGTGGTGAACATGTTCGAGGGGGTGCTGATCGGCCTGGCGCTGGCGGTCGCCAAGACCGCCTGGGAGGCGTCCCATGTGCGGCTCCGGGTCACCGGCGACGAGCCGGGTCCCGCGGTGGTCCGGCTCGACGGCAACGCCACCTTCCTGCGGCTGCCGAGGATTCTCGACAGCCTGGAGGCGATCCCGCACGGCCGTGCCGTGGAGCTGGATCTGAGCGGGCTGCACCATCTGGACCACGCCTGCCGGGCGGCCCTGGAGAGCTGGGCCGCCCGGCACAGCGCCACCGCGCCCGAGACGGTGAGGGTCACCGGCGCGGCGGAGGGGGAGTGGCCGGACGCGGGCCCGGGCCCGGAATCGGGCCCGGAATCGGGCCCGGAATCGGATGAGGACGCGGAGGACGCCGGGCGCAAGGTGCTCGTACCGGCGGCGGACCGCTCCTGAGCCGTCCGGCCCCCGCCCCGCCCTCGCGCCGGGGCGGGGGCCGCGGACCCCGCGCGACCGATGGTGCGCTCCTCGCCCCCGCTCTAGACTCCGCACCATGCTGCGCGTACTGGCTGTCGACGACGAGAAACCGGCGCTTGAGGAACTCCTCTATCTGCTCCGCGCGGACCCCCGGATCACCAGTGCCGAGGGAGCCACGGACGCGACCGAGGCGCTGCGCCGCATCAACCACGCGCTCGACGCGGGGCCCGGTGCCGACGGCGGGGTCGATGTCGTCTTCCTCGACATCCACATGGCCGGGCTGACCGGGCTCGACGTCGCCCGGCTGCTGGCCCGCTTCGCCCACCCGCCCCTGATCGTCTTCGTCACCGCCCACGAGGGGTTCGCCGTTCAGGCCTTCGATCTGAAGGCCGTCGACTATGTCCTCAAGCCGGTCCGCAGGGAGCGGCTCGCCGAAGCCGTGCGCCGGGTCTGCGACTTGGTCGACGCGGCCGGGGAACCCCGGCCGCCGGGTCACCCGCCCCTCGTCCCGGCGCCCGCCAGATCCGCGCCCGACCTGCTGCCGCCCGCGGCGGCGCCCGGGCCGGTCCACAGCAGCTCCGAACAGATCCCCGTCGAACTGGGCGGTGTCACCCGCTTCGTGCCCATCGACACCATCACCTATGTGGAGGCGCAGGGCGACTACGCCCGGCTGCACACCGAGAGCGGCAGCCATCTGGTGCGCATCCCGCTCTCCGCCCTGGAGGAGCGCTGGGCCGCGCGCGGGTTCGTCCGCATCCACCGCAGCCATCTCGTCGCGCTCGCCCGCATCGACGAGCTCCGGCTGGACGCCGGGACGACCTCGGTACGGGTGGGCTCCGCGGAGCTGGCCGTCAGCCGCCGGCACGCCCGTCAGCTGCGGGACCTGCTGATGCGGCACGCCAGGGGCTGAACCGCCCCGTGACCGGCCGCGACCGCCGTTCGTCGCGGTCCGCCGACCGTTCGGCAGCGGTGGGCGCCCGCTCGTCGTCCCGCACACCCGCCCGGCGACCGTCGTCATCCGCTGACAGAGCCACCGGGGGAACAGGCGCGCCCCGCGCCACCCGAGGCATAGCCTTGATCAGGGAGTGAGGGGTCTGATGTCCGACATCGAAGCGCTGCTGGAGGAACTCCGGAGCCTGCCGGCGACCCGGGCGTCCAGTGCCCGTGACGTCGAGGCACTGCTCACGAGGATCAAGAGCGCGGCCGGGCGCTGGGCGGATGTGCTCTACGAGATCCACGAGTCGTCCCAGGGGTTGGTGGGGCCGAGGGCGGAGGCGGCGCTGGAGGTGGCGTTCCGGCGGGCCGAGGAGTCGTATGTCGAGCTGGAAATAGCCCTGAGCGACTGCGCCCGCCCCCCGGGCCGCTGACCCGCCCCCGGGGCCGGACCCCGCGCCTCAATCGCCGGCGGGGCCGGGGTTGGGGTTTCGGTTGTGCGAGCTGGTCCGGTGCGCGGGGACGGGCTTGGGTGTGCGGGCGCCTCGTGATCCGCGGGTTGTTGTCGGGGCGCTGCCCCGAACCCCGCGCCTCAATCGCCGGCGGGGCTGAGTGTGCGACCCGTGCCGGGTAGGCCGGCCTGTCCGGTGATGGAGGGTGGGCCTGTGGTTTTTCGGGTTGCTGGTTGAGTTCTGGGCCGGAGGGTTCCGGCTCCCGTCGGGTTGGGTAAGCCAGCCCGTCCGGCGTTTGAGGACGGACCCTGTGCATGGAGGGCCGGAGGGTTCCAGTTCCCGTCGGGTTGGGTAAGCCAGCCCGTCCGGCGTTTGAGGACGGACCCTGTGCATGGAGGGCCGGAGGGTTCCAGTTCCCGTCGGGTCGGGAAAGTCAGCCTGTCCGGCGTTTGAGGACGGACCCCGTAGACGGTGGGCCCGAGGGTTCCGGGTCCCGGCGGGTCGGGGAAGTCAGCCTGTCCGGCGTTTGAGGACGGACCCCGTCCACGGGGGACCCGAGAGGGACGGGCGCCTGCGGGCTTTCGGGGAGGGGCGGGACCTGACATCAAGGGCGCGGGGCCGTTGCCCGGAAGAGAACGGGCGCTCACCCTGGCACCGACCCCTGTCAGGCCCCCACCCCTGTGAGGCACCCCCATGAACCGCGACCCGGCTGACCAGGCCCCCGCGACAAGCGCCCGCGCCCCCGCGCACGCCCCCGCGCCCCGTGAGCGGTCCGGCGGGCTGCGGTACGGGCTGCTCTTCGGGCCCGGCGTGCTCGGCGTCACCGCCGCCGGCATCGCCCTCCCCGAGGTCGCCTCGGCACTCGGCGCCTCCGCCTCCTCCGCCGCCTGGGTCCTCACCGCGTACGCCCTCGCCCTCGCCGTCGGCACCGCCCTCTTCGGCCGGCTCGCCGACTCCCGCGGCATCCGCGCCTCCCTGCTGAGCGGCTCCCTCGTGCTGGCGGCCGGAGCCGCGATCTGCCTCGCCGCCCCCGGCCTCGAAGTGCTGGTGGCCGGCCGCTTCGTGCTCGCCGCCGGCTCCGGAGCGATGATCTCCTGCGCCCTGGCCCTCGCCGCCGCCACCGCCCCCGCGCACCGCGCCGCGGCCATCGCCGGGATCGGGGCCACCATGGCGGTCTTCTCCGCCTGCGCCACCCTGATGGGCGGCGTCCTCACCCAGTGGGTCACCTGGCGCCTCACCCTGGTGATGCCCGCCCTCTCCCTCGTCGCCGTGCCGCTGTGCCTGCGCGCGGCCACCGCCCGCCGCGGTTCCGGCCGTTCCCTGGACGTCCCGGGCGCGGCCCTGCTCACCCTCGCGGCCACCGCCTTCCTCCTGCTGATCCAGTCCTCCGGGCTCGGACTCACCGCACCCGTCACCACCGCCCTCGCCGCCGCGCTGCTCCTCACCCTCCTCGCCCTGGTCCGCCGGGTCCGCACCGCCGACGCCTCCTTCGTCCCCCGGGCCCTGATCACCGACGCCGCCTTCCTGCGCGCCGCCGTCACCGGAATCGGGGTGTACGCGGGGCTGTTCGCCGCGATGTACGCCGTCCCCCAGATCCTCGCCCGGGACCACGGCTGGAGCGTCCTCGCCATCGGGGCCTGGCTGCTGCCCGGCGCGGTCGCGGGCGGGGTCCTCTCCCGGGTCGCCGGCCGGCTGGCCGCCGGCCCCGGAGCCACCCGGCTGCTCACCGCCACCGCCCTGACCACGGCACTCGCGCTCGCCGCCTCCCTCGGCGGCACCGGCCCCGCACAGCTCGTCACCGGAGCCTCCCTGGGCTTCGCCGGGACGGCGATCACCCAGGTCGTCACCACCGCCCTGATGTCCGCCCGGGTCGAACCCGCCCTGCGCGGAGGCGCGATGGGCCTGCTCAACCTCTGCTTCTTCCTCGGCGGCGGGGTCGGCAGCGCCACCGCGGGCGCGCTCGCCCCCCAGCTCACCCTGCCCGCCGCGCTCGGCGCCGTCGCGGTCTTCCCGCTGGCCGCCGGCCTGATGGCCCTCACCCTCGCCCCGCCCCGGCGCCGCCCCCGGGGCGTCTACCGTCGGTAATCGTCCGGTGCGTAGACTCCACACCCCCGAGAGTTCGTTCGACAGACGCTGGAGCGGACGACGATGTCTGCAGAGCAACGCCCCCGTCGCGAGGTGGTCACCGGTGTCCCGCGCGGCGCCCGACGCGCCCCCGGCCACGCCCACGCCCGCTCCGAGATCAGTGAGCAGACCACCCTCGGCACCACCTACGTACGCTCGCTGATGCGCAGTCAACTGCGGGCCGCGCTCGTCGCCCTCGGGGCCCTGGTCCTGTTCATCGGCACCCTCCCCCTGCTCTTCGCCCTCCCCGACGCCTTCCACCGGGGCTCGCTCGCCCCCGGTCCGGTGGTCTGGGGCATCCTGGGCGTCGCCGTCCACCCGGTCATGTGGCTGATCGCCCGCTGGTACGTCCGCCGGGCCGAACGCAATGAGCAGGACTTCCTCAGGCTTGTCGAGGGGCGCTGAACCATGCACCCGGGCGAGGGCGGAGACCGCCGGTGAACCAGGCGTACGCCGTGACCGCCGTCACCGCCGTGGTCCTCGCCACCGTCCTCATCGGCGGGCTCGGCCTGCGCATATCCCGCACCACCTCCGACTTCTACGTCGCCTCCCGCACGGTCAACCCGGGGCTCAACGCCGCCGCCATCAGCGGCGAGTACCTCTCCGCCGCCTCCTTCCTCGGCATCGCCGGCCTGGTCCTCCTCCAGGGCCCCGACATGCTCTGGTACCCCATCGGCTACACGGCCGGCTATCTCGTGCTGCTGGTCCTGGTCGCCGCCCCGCTGCGCCGCTCGGGGGCGTACACCCTCTCCGACTTCGCCGAGGCCCGGCTCGAATCCGCCACCGTGCGGCGCATCGCCAGTCTCTTCGTCGTCGGGATCGGCTGGCTGTATCTGCTGCCCCAGCTCCAGGGCGCCGGACTGACCCTGGAGATCCTCACCGGCGCGCCCGGCTGGGTCGGGGGAGTGGTCGTCGCCGTGGTCGTGGCCGGGGCGGTCGCGGCCGGCGGGATGCGCAGCATCACCTTCGTCCAGGCGTTCCAGTACTGGCTCAAGCTCACCGCGCTGCTCGTCCCGGCGCTCTTCCTGGTCGCCGCCTGGACCGGCGACGGCGCGCCGAGGGCCCGCTTCGACGCGCCCGCCGTGCTGCGGCAGCACACCGAGATCCGGATCGAGGACACCGTACGGATCGAACTGGACCGCCCGCTGACGCTGACCGTCTCCGGCGCGGTCGACGGCCGTGAGTACCGGGGGCGCACCGTCACCCTCGGCGAGGGCGATCACCGCATCGCCTCCGGCACCACCCTCGGGCTGCCCGAGGGCGCCCGGGTGCCCGAGCGCGTCACCTCGGGAACCGACCCGGCCAGCTGGTCCCAGCCGCTCTCCGGCGGGCGGGACGGCTACGACCTCTACGCCACCTACGGGCTGATCCTCGCCACCTTCCTCGGCACCATGGGCCTCCCGCACGTCGCCGTCCGCTTCTACACCAGCCCCCACGGGCGCGCCGCCCGCCGCACCACCCTCGTCGTCCTCGGCATGATCGGGGTCTTCTATCTGCTGCCGCCGGTCTACGGCGCGCTCGGCCGGATATACGCCCCCGAACTCGCCCTCACCGGCGAGGCGGACGCCGCCGTCCTCGTCCTGCCCGAGCGGATCGTCGGCGGGCTCGCGGGCGAACTGCTCGGTGCCCTGCTGGCGGGCGGCGCGTTCGCCGCGTTCCTGTCCACCGCCTCCGGGCTGACCATGTCCGTCGCCGGGGTGATCTCGCAGGACGTGCTGCCCTCCCGGGGGGTGCGCCACTTCCGGCTCGCGACCCTGCTCGCCATGGCGGTCCCGCTCGCGATCAGCGTGGTGGCCACCAATGTGCCGGTCGCCGACGCCGTCGGGCTGGCCTTCGCGGTCTCCGCCTCCTCCTTCTGCCCCCTGCTGGTGCTCGGCATCTGGTGGCGGCGGCTCACTCCGCCGGGCGCGACGGCGGGGCTGCTCACCGGGGGCGGTTCCGCGCTCACCGCCGTGATGGCGACCCGCGCCGGGTTCGCCCCGGAGGGCTGGGCGCACACCCTGATGGCCTGGCCCGCCGTCTGGTCGGTGCCGCTGGGCTTTCTCACCATGGTGGCCGTCTCGCTCGCCACCGCACGCCACATACCGCCCGGTGCCAGCGCGATCCTCGCGCGGCTCCATCTGCCGGAGGACCTCGTCGGCAGGGCCCGGCCCGAAGGAGTGGAACGATGACGGGTACCGGAATCGCGGCGCTGGTCGCGGCCGGCGCGGTGCTGTTCGTCGTGGGCCTGGTGCTGGGGCGGCTGCTGGAGCGGCGCGGCGGCGGACCCGATCTCGATCTCGGCACCCCCGTGGAGCGCGCCACCTTCCACACCCTGCACACCGCCTCCCTCGCCGCGCCCCCGCTGCGGGCCGGCCTCACCGAGGACACCGCGCGCAAGGCCGCCCGGCGGCTGCGGTCGCTGCTCGGCACCGAGGCCCTGTGTCTGACCGACCGCGCGTCGGTGCTCGCCTGGGACGGGCCGGGCAGGGACCACCACGAGCGGCGGGTGATGGTCCGGGTGGCCCAGATGCTCGACTCGGGGCGCAGCCAGAGCGTGCAGACCGAGTGCGACGATCTGGAGTGCCCGCTGCGCTGGGCCGTCATCGCCCCCCTGACCGGTGAGGAGGGGGTGCTCGGCGCGCTGGTCGCCTACGGTTCGCGCGAGTCGGCCGTGCTGGTGCGGGCCGCGACCGAGGTCGCCCGCTGGGTCTCCGTGCAGCTGGAGCTGGCGGAGCTGGACCGCTCCAGGACCCGGCTGATCGAGGCGGAGATCCGGGCCCTGCGGGCGCAGATATCGCCGCACTTCATCTTCAACTCCCTCGCCGCCATCGCCTCCTTCGTCCGCACCGACCCGGAGCGCGCGCGGGAACTGCTGCTGGAGTTCGCCGACTTCACCCGCTACTCCTTCCGCCGCCACGGCGAGTTCACCACGCTCGCCGACGAACTGCGCTCGATCGAGCAGTACCTCGCGCTCGCCGGGGCGCGCTTCGGTGACCGGCTGGGTCTCACCCTCCAGATAGCGCCGGAGGTGCTGCCGGTTTCGCTGCCCTTCCTCTGTCTCCAGCCGCTGGTCGAGAACGCGGTCAAGCACGGCCTGGAGGACTCGCCGGGCGAGTGCCGGATCACCATCTCGGCCCAGGACGCGGGGGCGGAGGCCATGGTCACGATCGACGACACCGGGGTGGGGATGGACCCGGCCGTGCTGCGCCGCATCCTCGCGGGGGAGCGGACCGGGTCGGCGGGGATCGGGCTCTCCAATGTGGACGAGCGGCTGCGCCAGGTGTACGGGGACGACCACGGACTGGTCATCGAGACGGGCGTGGGCGCGGGAATGAAGATCACCGTACGGATTCCCAAGTACCGCGCGGGGGTGCACTCCTCGCCGGGCCGCCGGACGCCGCCGGGGTAGCGGGTCCGCCGGACGCCGCCGGTCCGGCCGCGCGCCCGGACCCTCCGGGGTGCGCCGGAGGTGCGGTGCGCCGCCGGGACGGTGTCAGAAGAGGTGGATGGCCAGATGGCTCAGCGGCAGCCCCAGCTGCCAGGCCGGTGTCCAGATCTGCTCGCCCTCGTCCACGGACACCCCGAGCGGGACCGCCGGGTGCCAGGGCTCGTCGTCGCCCAGATCCGTGGCGAGCAGCTCGGTGGCCCGCAGCCACCGCCAGGACTCCCGGGCCAGCGCGAGATCGGGATCGCCGCAGCCCAGCTCCCGCTCGCGCTCCTCCCGGGCGGCCAGCCGCTCCCGTACCCACGCGGTCCAGGGATGGCCGTACGAGGTGAGGGTGAGCCACTCCTCGATCCTGGACAGGGCGCGGAGCCCGGCCGGGTCGTCGGAGCTGTCGCAGAGATAGACGGTCAGGGCCAGGGTCTCCCGCCCCGCCCGGAATTCGAGCGAGCCGCCTTCCACCAGACCGCCGGTGCGGAGCATCTCGTCCGCGACGTACTCGGCGCAGAGCCACGCCATGGGAATGTCCAGCGTGCCTCCGCTGGTGCCGTTCGTACTCTCGGGGTGCACCTTTCCACCTTCCTCGGACGCCTTCCCGTGCGGGCCCGCTGTGCCGGCCCAGGGACGAGCCTCCACCGAGAGACACCGTTCGCGACGGGTCTTTGCCCAACTTCACCGTGTCGTTTCGCGGCGGGCCGCCCCGCGCCGTGGCGTGAGGGAGAGGAGGTCACGGGCGGGGTGCCCGGGACGTGCGGGACGGGCCCGGGGAGCCGGACCCGGAGGGTCAGGGGCGCCCGCGCCCTGGGGCCCCGCGCGAGCGGGCGTACCCCGGCAGACAGCGGGAGAGGGCCCGCAGCGCGTAGTACGAGCGTGATTTGACGGTCCCCGGCGGGATGCCGAGCACCTCGGCCGCCTCGTTCACGCTCAGCCCGTGGAAGTAGATCCGCACCAGCACCTCCCGGTGCTCGGGGCTGAGCGACCCCACCGCGGCCCGGACGTCGAGGGCCGCGACGGCGCTCTCGGTCGGGTCGGCCGGGTCGGGGGTGGAGGCCAGCACCCCGTCGCCGATCTCGGTGGGGCGGGCCTGCCGGGAGCGGCGCGCGTCGATGGCGAGGCGCCGGCCGACGGTGAAGAGCCAGGGCCGCATCGACTCGTACGGCCCGTGGAAGGCCTCGGGGTGCTGCCAGGCGCGCACCAGGGTCTCCTGGAGGAGGTCCTCGGCCCGCTGCTGGTCGCCGTAGGTCAGTTGCTGGAGGAAGCAGAGCAGAGCGGGGCCGTGTTCGCGCTGGAGTTCCGCGATGGCCCGCTCGTCGGTGGTCGCGGAGGCGGTCACGGTCGCCGTTGCCATGGCCAACACCCTTTCGCGCGGAGGTCGCTGTTGCGTGGCTGGTATGGCGTGTATGGGAACGCATCGTGGCGCCCGGGGACAGACAGAGCCGTGCGGTCAATCGGCGAGCGGTCGCACGGAGCGATGAATGGTGCGGTGAGCGGTTGGCCGGATCACGACAGCCGGTGGGGTGGGCCGGTGAGCGGCAGAAAACGGATGGCCGGGGTCCGTTCCGGTGACGCCGACGGCGGGGCCGCTTGACTCCGTCCACCCCGGACGGTGCATTCGTACCGTCATATCAACGCTTGATCGGTCCGGGCGGTCTCCGTCCGGTTGGGAGCCGCCATGACCCGGCGCACGACCCCCCGCACGGCCCCGGGCCACTGGCCGGGAACCGCCCGGCGGCCGTCGAGCCCCGCCCGGCGGGCGGCGCTCGCCCTCACCGCCGTACTCCTGACCGCCTCGGCCGCCGCCTGCGCCGAGCCGGACCGGCAGCGGGCCCGGGAGCCCGCCGGTTCCTCGGGGGCCCCCGCCGCGCCCGCCCCGCCGGCCGGCTTCACCCTGGTGGCCACCGGCGATGTGCTCCCGCACGACTCGGTCATCGAGCAGGCCAGGGCGGACGCCGGCTACGACGGCTACGACTTCGCCCCCATGCTCGCCGCCGTCGCCCCGGTGGTCTCGGCGGCCGACCTGGCCATCTGCCACATGGAGACCGTGTACGGCGCGGACGGCGACTACAGCGGCTACCCCGCCTTCACCTCCCCGCCCGAGGTCGCCGCGGGCCTGGCCGCCACCGGCTACGACTCCTGCTCCACCGCCTCCAACCACTCCCTGGACGACGGCGCCGACGGCATCCGCCGCACGCTTGAGGCGCTCGACGCGGCGGGTGTCGCCCACCACGGCTCGGCCCGCACCGCCACCGAGGCCGCCACCCCCGCCTGGCTGGAAGCGGGCGGTGCGAAGGTCGCCCAGCTCGCCTACACCTTCGACACCAACGGCCATGAGCCGCCCCCGGGGCAGCCCTGGGCGGTCAGCCCGCTCGACGAGGAGAGGATCGTCGCCGACGCGCGCGCCGCCCGGAGATCCGGCGCGGACGTGGTCGTCCTCAGCCTCCACTGGGGCACCGAGTGGCAGACCGACCCCGACGAGCGGCAGCTCACCCTCGCGCGGACCCTGACCGCCTCCACCACGGCGGGCCGCCCCGACATCGACCTGATCATCGGTACGCACGCCCATGTCCCGCAGGCGTACGAGAAGGTGAACGGCACCTGGGTGATCTACGGCATGGGCGACCAGATCGCCGGCCCGATGTTCAACCACTACGGCGGGCACGACCTCCGGGGCAACCAGGGCTCCATCGGCCGCTTCACCTTCGCCCCGCCCGCCGGGGCCGGCGCGCGCTGGGAGGTGCGCCGGGCCGAGTTCATCCCCCAGTTCTACGACACCGGCGCGGGCCGGCTCGTCCAGCTTCCCGCCGCCCTGGCGGACGGCGCGGACCGGGACGACTACCGCGAGGCCCAGGAGTCCATCAGCGAGGCGGTGCTCAGCCGCGGAGCCGCCGCGGACGGGCTGACCATGGCCGGCCGCTGAGCGCGGGCCCCTCCACCCGCACACGAGTGGGTGGTTCGCACGACTGCTCCCATCGGGGGTGCTTTCACCCCCGGTGCGTGTTGATCATCGGCCCGGAGCGGACGCCGTGCGAGCTGTTGGTCATGACGAAGGATCAGACACCGCCGGACCGCCGGACGGTACTCCGTGTCACCGCGCTCCTCGGTGCCGCCGCCACCGCCGGGCTCCTCCTGCCCGAGGGCTCGCGGGGCCCGCACGGTTCGTGGGGCTCCGGGGGCTCCGGGGGCGCCGGGTCCTCCCGCACGGTCGCCGGCGCGCCCGGCGGCCCCCCGATGGCCGCCGGACAGGCCGTGCGGGCGTCGGCCTACCGGCTGGAGCCCATGACCGCCCATCCGCCCGGCATGCGGCGGGCCCTGCCCCCGGTGCGCCGCCGCCCCTTCCACCGGCTGCCGGCGTCCACCGGCCGCACCATGGTCCTGACCTTCGACGACGGCCCGGACCCCCAGTACACGCCCGGCATCCTGCGCACACTGCGCCGGTACGACGTACGGGCCATGTTCTTCGTCTGCGGCGAGATGGTCACCGTCCACCGCCGGCTGCTCCGTCAGATCGCCGACGACGGGCATGTGATCGGCAACCACTCCTGGTCGCATCCGCTGATCCCGCGGCTCGCGCCGTCCGGCATCCGGCGCGAGCTGGGCCGCACGAGCGAGGTGATCGAGGAGGTCTCGGGGCTGGCGCCGCTCTGGTACCGGGCGCCCTTCGGCGCCTGGAACCGGCACTCCTTCGAGATCGGCGCCGAGCTGGGCATGGAGCCGCTGGCGTGGACGCTGGACACCCTCGACTGGACCGAGCCGGGCACCGGGACGATCGTCAGCCGGGTGCTGGACGGGGCCGCGCCCGGGGTGGTGGTGCTCTCGCACGACGCGGGCGGCGACCGCTCGCAGAGCGTCGCGGCGCTCCGCCACTACCTTCCCCGGCTGCTGGACGACGGCTACCGGCTCACCGTGCCGCGCCGCTGAATCGTTCTGTCAGCGGCTCCCGGCGCCCGCGCCGGGCCCCGGGTCGCGCGGGCGCGAGGGGTTCCCAGGCCGCCCGGGCCCGCGCCGGTGAGTGCCCGGCCGCCCCGGGGCCCGCACCGAGCGGCCGTCCGCCCCGGGCCCGCACCGACGGCTCCGACGGCTCACTCAGACACCCCGGACCAGCCGGGCGAAGACCACGACATTCGACTCGTACCCCTTCGCCCTGGACCAGCCGCCACCGCAGGTGATCACCCGCAGCTCCGCATGGCCCGTGTCGCCGTACACCTCGGCGGCCGGGAAGTCCTCCTTGCCGAACACCTCCACCCCGTACACCTCGAACACCGCCTCCGAGCCGTCGAGGCGGGGCACCTCGACCCGGTCGCCCCTGCGGACGGTGCCGAGCCCGTAGAACACGGCCGGGCCCGAGCGGTTGTCGACATGGCCGACGATCACCGCGGTGCCGCGCTGGCCGGGCGCGATGCCGTTCTGGTACCAGCCGGCGATATTGCGGTCCTCGGGCGGCGGCGCCTCGATCCAGCCGTCGGCGTCCAGGCCGACGTTCATCACGGGGGCGTCCACGTCGAGGGCGGGAATCCGCACCCGCTCGGCGGGCGCGAAGTCCAGCGATCTCGGGGGCACGAGCGGGGTGAAGGTCTCACCGGCGCGGCCCAGGGAGGCAGCGGCGGCCGGCTGGGGCGGGCCCAGGGAGACATCCGCGCCGTTCTTCATCAGCGCGATCCCCGTGAGCATCACCAGGGCCACCACGCCCCACGGCGAGCGTCTGCGCGACTCCGAGCCAGGGTGATCCTCGCCCATGATTCTCCCTTTTGTTCTGTTTCCCAGGTGCCTGGGAGCACGCTAGGCGAGCGGTGGGGGAGCGGCGAGGAGAGAAGGGCGAACGGGTGGCGGCGGCCACTCGGGGTGACCCATCCGTGTCATCGGTACGACAGAACGCCTGATGGGCCATGACCTGCGACTCCGTCAGCTCCTTCGGCGTGTCGCCGGGGTGCCGGCTCACCGAGGTGGACCAGTGCCGAAATGCGGTGGATGGTGGGTCCGGTGAGGGTTCGTCATGGAAGGCGTACTCGTCGAATCCCCGGAGCGCCGCTTCGGTGCGCCTTCCTCTGGAGGTTCACGATGCGTGCTTCACGCGCTCTCGCAGCGGCCGCCGCGGCATGCGCCGCCGTAGGGCTGACCGCCCCGGTGGCCGCCGCGGGCGGCGACAGCCAGGACAACGGCCCGATCCATGTCTCCGTCAGCCCCCACTCCGTCCACCAGGGCGCCACGCTGACGATCACCGTGCACGGCTGCGACCGGGGAGGCACCATCACCTCCAACGCCTTCCCGAGGCTCAGTCTCCACCGGGGGGACGGCCGGGAGGACGGCCGCGACAACCGCGACGGCCGTGAGGAGAACCGCGAGGAGAACCGGGGAGCGGACCGGGGCGGCGAGAACCGGAACGACAGCAGAAGCGACAACCGGGGCGGGGACAACCGGGGGAACAGCACCAGCGCCGGCGCCCGGATTCACGACCACGCCACCCCGGGCCGCTACAACCTCGCCGTCCGCTGCCACAACGGCAACCGGTCCGAGGTGGCGACCGCGCACTTCACCGTGGTCTCGGGCCGCGGCGCCCACGGCGGACTGGGCGGCTCGATGGCCCCGGGACCGGCCGAGATGGCGGTCGGCGCCGGGCTGGTCACCACGGCGGCCGTCGGCGGCACCCTCTTCATCGCCCGCCGCCGCCGCACGGTCGGCGGCCGGGCCTGACCGGACCCCGGCCGGACCTCCCCACCGGGCCCGGGAACGCCCGGCACAGGCGCTCGCCCCGGGTCCTGGACGGGACCCGGGGCGGGGGACGGAGGGAGCGGACGCGGTACGAGGGGTCAGTGGCGGCGGTCATCCGCCGCCCGCCTGCGGACCAGCAGGGTGGCCGCGCCGGTCGCCGCCAGCACCAGCCCCGCGCCGATCGCGATGTTCCCGGCGTCCACCTCCCCGACGCTGCCGCCGAGCCCTCCTCTCACCCCCTGAGGGGTGGCCGGCGCGCTCACCGAGCTCGTCGAGCTGATGGTCGGGGACGCGCTGCCGCCCGCGATGGCGAGGTTGAACGAGCCCCGCTGGCTGCCGCAGGTGAACTGGACCGAGTAGAGCGCACCGCGCCGGGCGTCGCGGTCCACGGTGGCGACGGCGGAGGTGCCCGGGCCCATGGTCACGGCGTCGAAGACACCGGAGGAGGCCGTGGCCGTACTGCTGCATCCCCGCGCGGACAGCGAGACGCGCCCGCCCGGCGCGACGGTCGAGGGGCTGACGGTGAACAGCGGGGTCGCCTTGCCGTCGGCGGCGGTGGCGGCGGGCGGGGTCAGGGCGAGAGCGGCTGCTCCCAGTACGGCGGCGGATGCGGCACATATCGCGCGCATGGTGAGTCCTCCGGGTTCCCCGAGGAGCAGCCGCGGAACCGATATCCACACGGAGAAGGGAATGCCCCTCGATATCCGGAACGCTAGGAGCGCTCTCCCGGGCCCGCGATCGCTGCCGGGCGAATGGGTCACCGGAGTAGGCCGTGCGGAGGACGGACCGGCCCGCCCGCCGGGGACTCCCCGTCCGCCGCCGGGCCCGCCGCCGGGCATCGGGCCCCGCCGCGCTCCGTTCCGCGCCCCGGGTGGCGGGACCTCGCCGCGGAGGCCCCGGCACCGCGTGATCACCGCCGGCCGGCACCGGGAGGGGCCGGCCACCGCGTCCGGGGGCTCCCCCCCCCGGCTCCCGGCGGACCGCCCGCGCCGGTGACCGCCCGGGAAATGGCCGGTTGTCGCCTCCCCGGGCAGGGACGGCACCGAGGGGGTCCGGCGGAGGCGCTCAGCGGCCCCCGACCGCTCCCACGGCGCCCAGCAGCAGACCACCGACCCCGCAAGCGCCGCACCCCCGCCCCCGGCCCCCGGCCCGGCGGCACCAACGGGCGCGGCGCCGGGAGCACTTGGTGCGCGGTGAAACCGCTGGGCAGGCCCGTGCCGGCGGCGGGGTGAGCCCCGTACGGCGACCGAGGCCCCGGCGGGCCCCTCCCGCCTCTCCCGGCACGCGGACGAGCCGGTTTCCCCCTGTGCCGTGTGACCAAGAACGGACCGCTAATTTCCGTTTGGACTCGCCCAATTGGCGGTCGATCAGTAGCCTCGGCTCGAACACTCGCCATACACATGGCCGGACTTCCCCCGTGACGACCCCGGCGACTTGGTTGGAGACATCGATGGAGCGTCCCGCCTGGGCCCCGCCCGGCATCGATATATCGATGCCGAGCGTGTCCCGAATGTACGACTTCTATCTGGGCGGTTCGCACAACTTCGAGGTCGACCGCCAGGCCGCCCGCCGGGCGATGGAGTTCCTGCCGGGCCTGCCCAAGGTCGTCCAGGCCAACCGCGCGTTCATGCGCCGGGCCGTGCGGTACGCGGCCGGGCAGGGCATCACCCAGTTCATCGATGTCGGTGCCGGACTCCCGACACCCGGCGGCGACCGCACCGTCCACGAGGTCGCGCTGCGGGCCGATCCGGACGCCCGGGTGCTCTACATCGACCACGATCCGGTCGTTGTCGCCCACGCCCGGGCCGTGCTCGAAGAGGAGCCCCGGGCCGCCGTCGCCCACGCCGACCTGCGCAGACCCCGGCAGATCCTCGACAGCCCGGAGCTGGCCGGCCTGCTCGATCTGCGGCGGCCGGTGGCGCTGCTGCTGCTCTCCGTGCTCCACTTCGTCGAGGACGCGGACGATCCGCACGGCGCGGTCGCCCGGCTCCGGGACGCGTTCGCGCCCGGCAGCCTGATCGTCGTCAACCACGCCGCCTACGACGGAGTCCCGGTGCCCGAGGAACAGGCGGCGCGCGCGGTCGGGGTCTACCGTGACATCCGACAGCCGCTGACCATGCGCACACACGACCGGATAGCCGGGTTCTTCGAGGGGTACGACATGACCGAGCCCGGACTGGTGTCACCGCCCCGCTGGCGGCCCGACGCACCGGCCGAGCAGGAGGACCCATACGCCTTCGCGGGCTTCGCCGGGGTGGGGCGCAAGGCGTGATGGTGCCCTCGCAGGCGGCGGATTCCGCGGCCGACCCGGACGGGCTGGAGGACAGACTCCGCAGGTTCGCGACCATCTGGAGCCGCGCGGTCTTCCCCGTGACGGCGACCCCGCTGACCCGGGGCGAGGTCGAGGAGCATCTGCTGCCCCTGGCCCGGCTGCTCAGCGAATCACTGCACGCCCGCACCTTCGACCCCCGGGCGGCCCAGGGGATCGGGGCCGCGCTCGTCGACGCCCACTGCACCGACCCGGAGGCGCTCAGCAGCACCCTCGGGGTCATCGACGCCTATCTGGTCCTGTACTGCGGCTCCGGTTCCGGAGCGCCGGCGGACCCGGCGGCCGAGGAGAGCCGGGTCGCCCGCTGCGCCCGGCTCCAGCACGCCCTGGCCGCGGGGTTCGCCCGGGCCCTGCGCGAACGGACCCTCGCCGAGCAGGAGGCCATCGCCCGCTCCGCGCTCCAGGCCCGCTCGGACGCGGTGAGCGCGCTGCACGACACCGAGACCCGGCTGCGGGCGGTGTTCGAGGGGGCGGCGATCGGCATCGGGATCGCCGACCTCGACGGCAATGTGCTGGAGGTCAACGAGACCCTCACCCGCATGTTCGGCGGTCTGGAGAACCATGTACGGGGCAAGAAGGTCACGGAGTGGGCCCACCCCGAGGACCGGCCGCACGTCTGGCAGCTCCACCGGGAGCTGATCCGCGGCGAGCGCGAGCACTTCCGGGTGGAGAAGCCCTTCTTCCGCAACGACGGCACCGTGCTCTGGACCAATATGACGCTGTCGCTGCTGCGGGACAGCGAGGGCCGCCCCCAGTACCAGCTCGCGCTGCTGGAGGACACCACGGAACGCCGGCTGCTCAATCTGCGGCTGCGGTACGAGGCCACCCACGACGCGCTCACCGGGCTGCCGAACCGGACGCTCTTCGCCGAGCGGCTGGAGAAGGCGATCTCTGGCGGGGACGGCCGCCGCTTCGGGCTCTGCTATCTCGACCTCGACGGGTTCAAGGTCATCAACGACAGCCTCGGGCACGCGGCGGGCGACCGGCTGCTGGTCGAGGTCGCGGACCGGCTCCAGAGCTGTGCCACCGCGCCGGGGGAGATGGTGGCCCGGCTCGGCGGCGACGAGTTCGTGGCGCTCACCACCGGGCCGGACACCCAGCACGAGGTGGGAGAGCTGGCGGCCAGGATTCTGGGCGCCCTCGCCTCGCCGATCCGGGTCGACGGGCGCGAGTTCTCCGTCCGGGGCTCGATCGGCATCGTCGAGGGCCCGGCGGGGGAGCGCACCACGGCGGAGGTGCTGCGCAGCGCCGACATCACCATGTACCGCGCGAAGTCGGCGGGCGGCAACCGCTATGAGATCGCCGACCCCGAGATGGACGCCCGGGCCATCACCCGGCACGGGCTGACCACCGCGCTGCCCGCGGCGCTGGAGCGCGGGGAGTTCTTCATCGAGTACCAGCCCCTGGTCCACCTGGACGACGGCAGCGTGCACGGCGCGGAGGCCCTGGTGCGCTGGCACCACCCGCAGCACGGGGTGCTGGGGCCGGACCAGTTCATTCCGCTGGCCGAGCACACCGGGCTGATCGTGCCGCTGGGGCGCTGGGTGCTCCAGGAGGCGGTGCGCCAGGCGAGATTCTGGCAGCAGAACCACGCCGACGGCGGGCCGCTGCGGATCAATGTGAACCTCTCACCCACCCAGCTCCACCACCCGGGCCTGGTCACCGACACGATCGCGGTCCTGGAGGGATCGGGGCTCGCGCCGGGCGCGCTCTGCCTGGAGGTCACCGAATCGGCGCTGATCGGCGCGGACGAGGGGCTGCTCAAGCCGCTGCGGCAGCTCGCCGAGATGGGGGTGGACATCGCGCTCGACGACTTCGGCACCGGGTACTCCAACCTGGCGAATCTGCGCCGGCTCCCGGTGAGCATCCTCAAACTGGACCGCTCCTTCACCCAGGGGATGCAGCAGCTCCCGGTGGACCCGGTTGATGTGAAGATCGTGGAGGGGATCGTCGCCCTGGCGCACAGTCTGGAGCTGGCCGTCACCGTCGAGGGAGTGGAGACCGGCGCCCAGGCCGAGCAGCTCCGGGAACTCGGCTGCGACACGGCCCAGGGCTGGTACTACGCCCGCCCGGGCCCGCCCGACCGCCTCCACGCCCTCTCCCTGGCGGACGCCATCTGAGGCCACCCCGGCGACCCGCCGCCGTGCGACGCCCCGGGCACCTCCGGCCCGTCCGGCGGCGAAGGACACGGGCCGGCAGCCCGCGCTGTGGGATGCCCTGTGCCTTCAGCCCGTCCGGCGATTGAGGACACGGCCGCAGGCCGTGCCCGCCACGGCGCGCGCCGCCCGACAACGCGCATCCCCACGGGGTTCACCCGGCCCCGCGACGCGTACGCCCACGGGGTTCACCCGGCCCCGCCACGCGCATCCCCACGGGGTTCACCCGGCCCCGCCACGCGCACCCCCACGGGGTTCACCCGGCCCGAGCGATCAGCACCCGCTGCAACTCCCTCGCCGCCCTCGGCGGCGCCACATCGCTGCGGTGCGCCAGCGCGATCGTCCTCCGCAGCCCCGGCTGTGCCAGCGGTGTCACCCGGAACCCCGGCCCCGCCCTCCCCGCCACCATGCTCGGCACCACCGCCACCCCCAGCCCCGCCCGCACAAACCCCAGCACGGCGTCCATCTCGCCGCCCTCCACCGTGAAACCGGGCTCGAACCCCTCCGCCCGGCACGCCGCCACCGTCAGCTCCCGCAGGTCGTACCCGTGCCGGAACATCACCAGCGGCTGGTCCCGCAGATCGCGGATGCGCACCGGCCGCCGGGGCGCCTTCACCGAGGCCGACGACACCACCACCAGGTCCTCCCGCAGCAGCTCCACCGTCGTCAGCGCCGGCGACCCCGGCGGCAGCGGCAGCACGATCAGCGCCAGATCCAGCGCCCCCCGCGCCAGCAGCCGCACCAGATCGTGCGACCCGCCCTCCTCGATCACCAGCGAGATCCCCGGATGCCGGTCGTGGTAGACCCGCAGCACCTCCGGCAGCAGCCCGGTGCACAGGCTCGGCGTCGCCCCCAGCCGCACCCGCCCCCGCCGCAGCTGCACCAGCTCCTGCACCTCGTGCCGCGCCGTGTCCGCGTCCGCCAGAATCCTGCGGGCCAGCGGCAGCAGCGCCTCGCCCGCCTCGGTGAGCCCGATGTTCCCCCGCGCCCGGCTGAACAGCTCCGCCCCCAGCTCCGTCTCCAGGGCGCGGATCTGCTGCGACAGCGAGGGCTGCGAGACATGGACCCGCTCGGCGGCATGGGTGAAGTGCCGGGTCTCGGCGACGGCGACAAAGTACAGAAGCTGCTGGAACTGCATACCGCCCACCGTAACCCACCATAGGGTTTGTCTATGGAGATGAGCCGGATCATGTCTTGGACCGATTGACCCCCGGAGCCCTACCGTTCCCCCCATGGCTCTGGCAACGCGTACCGGACAGGGGCCGACGGACCGAAAACCGTCGCCCAAGCGCACCTTCTGGGGATCGACGCTCGGCAAGAAGGCCGTCATGGCGGTGAGCGGCCTCATCATGCTCGGCTATCTCGTCGCGCATGTGCTGGGCAATCTGAAGGTCTTCTTCGGCTCGCAGGAGTTCAACGAGTACGCCCACTGGCTGCGCACCCTGGGCGCCCCCCTGCTGCACTACGAGTGGGCCCTGTGGCTGGTCCGGGTCGTGCTGGTCGCGGCCGTCGTGGCGCACGCGGTCTCCGCGTACCAGCTCAGCCGGCGCGACATCAGGGCCAGGCCCGTGGCGTACGCGCACAAGCGCGGGCGGGCCAGTTACGCCACCCGCACGATGCGGTGGGGCGGCATCATCATCGTCCTCTTCGTCGTCTGGCACATCCTCGATCTCACGACCCTCACGGTCAACGAGAACGCCGAGGCCGGGAAGCCGTACGAGAACATCGTCGCCACCTTCTCCACCTGGTACGGCAATGTCATCTACATCACCGCGATGCTCGCCGTCGGCCTCCATGTCCGCCATGGCTTCTGGAGCGCAGCCCAGACCCTGGGCGTGGGCAGTGCCACCCGTGACCGCGCCCTGAAGGCCGCCGCCAACGGCCTCGCCCTGATGCTGACCGTGGGCTTCATCGCGGTACCCGTCGCCGTCATGACCGGAGTGGTGAGCTGAGATGAGCTTCACGGAGTACGAGACCGGCGAACCGATCGCCGACACCAAGGCCCCCGAGGGCCCGATAGCCGACCGCTGGGACCGCCGCCGCTTCGAGGCGAAGCTCGTCAACCCGGCCAACCGGCGCAAGCACACGGTGATCGTCGTCGGCACCGGACTGGCCGGCGGCGCGGCCGGCGCGACCCTGGGCGAGCAGGGCTACCACGTCGAGCAGTTCTGCTACCAGGACTCACCGCGCCGCGCCCACTCCATCGCCGCCCAGGGCGGCATCAACGCCGCCAAGAACTACCGCAACGACGGCGACTCCATCCACCGGCTGTTCTACGACACCGTGAAGGGCGGGGACTTCCGCGCCCGCGAGTCCAATGTGCACCGGCTCGCCCAGATCTCCGTGGAGATCATCGACCAGTGCGTCGCCCAGGGCGTGCCCTTCGCCCGCGAGTACGGCGGACTCCTGGACACCCGCTCCTTCGGCGGCGTCCAGGTCTCCCGTACCTTCTACGCCCGGGGCCAGACCGGACAGCAGCTGCTGCTCGGCGCCTACCAGGCGCTCTCCCGGCAGATCGCGGCGGGCAGCGTCACCCTGCACGCCCGTACCGAGATGCTCGATCTGATCGTCGTCGACGGGCGGGCCCGGGGCATCGTCGCCCGGGATCTGATCACCGGCGAGATCTCCACCCACTTCGCCGACGCGGTGGTGCTGGCGACCGGCGGCTACGGCAATGTCTTCTATCTGTCGACCAACGCCATGAACTCCAACGCCACCGCCATCTGGCGCGCCCACCGGCGCGGCGCCCACCTCGCCAACCCCTGCTTCACCCAGATCCACCCCACCTGCATCCCGCGCACCGGCGACCACCAGTCGAAGCTGACGCTGATGAGCGAGTCGCTGCGGAACGACGGACGCATCTGGGTGCCGAAGGCGCGCGGCGACCAGCGCCCCGCCAACGAGATCCCCGAGGACGAGCGCGACTACTACCTGGAGCGGATCTACCCCTCCTTCGGCAACCTCGTCCCCCGGGACATCGCCTCCCGCGCCGCGAAGAACGTCTGCGACGAGGGCCGGGGCGTGGGCCCCGGCGGCCAGGGCGTCTATCTCGACTTCGCCGACGCGATCAGCCGGATGGGCCGGGCGAAGGTCGAGGAGAAGTACGGCAACCTCTTCGACATGTACGCGCGGATCACCGCCGAGAACCCCTACGAGGTGCCGATGCGGATCTACCCCGCCGTGCACTACACCATGGGCGGGCTCTGGGTCGACTACGACCTCCAGACCACCGTGCCCGGGCTCTTCGCGATCGGCGAGGCCAACTTCTCCGACCACGGGGCCAACCGGCTGGGCGCCTCCGCGCTGATGCAGGGGCTCGGCGACGGCTACTTCGTCCTGCCGTCCACCATCAACGACTATCTGGCGCGCGCCCCGCTCGGCGAGCGGCCCGACCCCTCCCACCCGGCGGTCGCGGAGGCCGTCGCCGAGACCGAGGACCGGCTCCGGCTGCTGCTCGCCGTCGACGGCGACCGCACCCCGGACTCCTTCCACCGCGAGGTGGGCGAGCTGATGTGGGAGTACTGCGGGATGGCCCGCACCGAGGAGGGGCTGCGGAAGGCACTCGACCGCATCCCGCAGATCCGGGAGGAGTTCTGGCGGCGGATCAAGGTCCCCGGCACCGGCGAGGAGTTCAACCAGTCGCTGGAGAAGGCCAACCGCGTCGTCGACTATCTGGAGCTGGCCGAGCTGATGTGCCTGGACGCGCTCCACCGCGCGGAGTCCTGCGGCGGTCACTTCCGGGAGGAGTCCCAGACCCCGGAGGGCGAGGCGGAACGCCGCGACGAGGAGTTCGGCTACGCCGCCGCCTGGGAGTTCACCGCGACCGGCACTGCGCCCGTCCTGCACCGCGAAGACCTCGTCTTCGAGTATGTCCACCCCACCCAGCGGAGCTACGCATGAGGCTCAAACTGCGCGTCTGGCGGCAGCGCAACCCCACCGCCCCCGGCACGATGGCGACCTACGAGGTCGACGACATCTCCGAGGACATGTCCTTCCTGGAGATGCTGGACACCCTCAACGAGGAGCTGATCCTGCGCGGTGAGGACCCGGTGGCCTTCGACCACGACTGCCGCGAGGGCATCTGCGGCGCGTGCAGCCTCGTCATCAACGGCGACGCCCACGGCCCCGAGCGCACCACCACCTGCCAGCTCCACATGCGGTCCTTCCGGGACGGCGACACCATCGACATCGAGCCCTGGCGGGCCGCCGCGTTCCCGGTGGTGAAGGATCTGGTCGTCGACCGGTCCGCGTTCGACCGGATCATCCAGTCCGGCGGCTATGTCTCCGTCCCGACCGGCGCCGCGCCCGAGGCCCACGCCACCCCGGTGCCCAAGCCGGACGCGGACTTCGCCTTCGAGCACGCCGAGTGCATCGGCTGCGGGGCCTGTGTGGCCGCCTGCCCCAACGGGTCGGCGATGCTCTTCACCTCGGCGAAGGTCAACCATCTCAATGTGCTGCCGCAGGGCGCTCCCGAGCGCGAGACCCGGGTGCTCGACATGGTGGCGACGATGGACGCGGAGGGCTTCGGCGGGTGCACCCTGACCGGTGAGTGCGCCACGGCCTGCCCCAAGGGCATCCCGCTCCCCTCGATCGCCGCCATGAACAAGGAGTGGCTGCGGGCGAACCGCAGGGCCAAGCGGTAGGACCGCCCGGCCGGCGCGGGCCGCGCCCGCCGCCGGCGGGGCGCGGAGCCGGCCCTCCCCTGGACCGTGTCCACATCCCGGGCCGTGGCCGGCCGGGATGTGG